>NZ_JCAFSU010000014.1:0-109174 GCF_059369555.1 Stenotrophomonas sp. YJH_SMC_21 | reverse complement strand
TACGCTGGCCTGAAGGCCAAGGGCAAAGCGAGCAAGGTGGCGCTCGTGGCGGTCATGCGCAAAATGCTGGTGATCCTCAACGCCCGTAAGCGAGACGCCGAGGTGGCCCTCGGCTGCCCCTGACAAGACAGTTGCTACTGGTATGTGCCGCCCCTGGTCGGCACGCTCCTGATCAGCCCAGCACCGCCAGCACACCCTGGTGGATTGCCAGGCCGCCGAACAGCAGCCAGGCGAACAGAATCAGTGCCAGCAGCAGCGGCTTCAGGCCTGCCTGGCGCAGCGCCGAGACGTGGGTGGTCAGGCCCAGCGCGGCCATCGCCATCGCCAACAGCACCGTGTCCAGCTGCACCAGCCCGGCCTGCAGGCCGGCCGGCAGCAGATGCAGCGAGTTGAAACCGGCCACGGCCACGAAACCGAACGCGAACCACGGCACCACGATGCGCGCCTTGCTGCCATCGGCGCTGGCCTTGCCGCCACGGGCCAGCCACAGTGACAGCGCGATCAGGAACGGCGCCAGCAGCATCACCCGCACCATCTTGGTGATCACCGCCGTGTCAGCTGCCGCTTCGTTGACCGCACGGCCGGCCGCCACCACCTGTGCCACTTCATGCACCGTCGCACCGGTGAACAGGCCGTACTGCCGCGCGTCCATCGCCAGCCAGCCGTGCGACTGCACCAGCGCATACAGCGCCGGGTACAGGAACATCGCCAGCGTGCCGAACACCACCACCGTCGAGACCGCGACGGTGACATGCGCAGCGCGGCCACGCACCACCGGCTCGGCGGCCATCACCGCTGCCGCACCGCAGATCGCGCTGCCAGCGCCGATCAGCATGGCTGCCTCGCGCTCCATCTTGAACACGCGCACGCCCAGCCAGCAGGCGAGGCCGAAGGTACTGGCAACCACCAGCACGTCCATCAGCACGCCAGTGACGCCGACATGGCCGATGTCCTGGAAGGTCAGGCGCAACCCGTACAGCACGATGCCGGCGCGCAGCAGCCAGTGCTTGGAAAAGCCGACACCGGCCGCGCTGCCCGGTGCCAGCCGCGGGTAGAAGGTGTTGCCGACCACGATGCCGGCGACGATCGCCACGGTCAGCGCGCTCAAGCCGTGCGCCTGGAGCCACGGAAGCTCGGCCAGATACAGCGACGCCGCCGCGATCAGGCCTACCAGCACGAGGCCGGGCAGACGCGGCTGCCAGCGTTGGCGCAAGGCGGGCAGGGACCAGGGGGAGAGAGCGGGGGCGTTCATGGCAGGGGCAGGGCTGGAGTGATGGGGCAAGCGTGCGCCCGGAACGATGACCTGTAAAACGAATAATATGGGTGAAACCTACCCATCAAGAAGGTAAGTGCCATGCGCCTGACCTTGCGCCAGCTGCAGGTCTTCGTCGCCATCGCCGACCATGGCAGCACCACCGCTGCCGGCCAGGCCATTGCGCTCTCGCAGTCGGCCAGCAGCGCCGCCCTGCAGGAGCTGGAGGCGCACTTCGGCACCCCGCTGTTCGACCGCATCGGCCGCCGCCTGGCGCTGAACGGGCACGGCCGCGCACTGCTGGAGCCGGCGCGCACCTTGCTGGTCAACGCCGCCGACCTGGAGCGGCAGCTGGCCGCCGGCGGCGACCCATCGCAGGGGGCACCGCTGCGGCTGGTGCTGGCCGCCAGCACCACCATCGGCAATTACCTGCTGCCGCCACGCATCGCCGAACTGCTGCGGCAGGCGCCGCAGGCCGAGGTCGACCTGCGCATCGACAACAGTGCCGGCGTGGTCGCTGCCGTGCAGCGCCTGGACGTGGACGCCGGCCTGATCGAAGGCCCGTGCCACGAGCGCGGCCTGCAGATGACCGCCTGGCAGCAGGACCCACTGGTGATCGTTGCTGCCGCCGATGCCCCCGCCAGCTGGTCGCTGGACGAACTGCGTCGCGCACGCTGGCTGCTGCGCGAGCCCGGCTCCGGCACCCGCGAAGCCGTCGAACAGGCGCTGCTGCCGCACCTGCGTGGCTTCGCCCAGACCCTGCAGCTGGGCAATACCGAAGCAATCAAGCAGGCCGCCATCGCCGGCCTCGGCCTGGCCTGTCTTTCGCGTCACGCGCTGGAAGAGCCATTGGCCCTGGGCCGCCTGCGCGTGCTCGAAACCCCGCTGCCGGCCCTGCAGCGCACGCTGTGGCTGGTACGGCATCCCGGCAAGCAGTGGCTGCCGGGGTTGCAGGCGCTGCTGGGGGACGTGGAATAAGCCATCAGATCCCCAGTCGATTCCAACCATCCCGCCATCCCACAGGAAACCAGCTTTTGACGTTGCCGTTGAAGTTGCCGGCCAGCGGCCGGCACTACCGCGGGTGCCGGGTGCAACCCGGCCGACGCCCCCAACCCGTACAATATCCGGATGCCTCTGATTACTCTGCAGAACGTCGACTTCAGCGTCGGCGGCCCGTTGTTGCTGGAAAAGGCCGAACTGTCGATCGAGCCGGGCGAACGCATCGCCCTGATCGGCCGCAACGGCGCCGGCAAATCCACCCTGCTCAAGCTGCTGTCCGGCGACCACAAGCCCGATGACGGCGAAGTCCGCGTGCAGCAGGGCGTGCGCGTCACCCGCCTGGAGCAGGAAGTGCCGCACGGCGCGGCCGGCTCGGTGTTCGACGTCGTCGCCGACGGCCTTGGCGAGCTGGGCCAGTGGCTGGCCGAATTCCACCACCTCAGCCATGCCGAAGTCTTCGATGGCGAAGCCCTCGGCAACGTGCAGGCCAAGATCGATGCCGCCAACGGCTGGGGCCTGGACCAGCGCGTCAGCGAAACCCTGACCAAGCTCGACCTGGATGGCGAGGCCGAGTTCGGCCGCCTGTCCGGCGGCATGAAGCGCCGCGTGCTGCTCGCCCGCGCGCTGGTGTCCAGCCCCGATGTGCTGCTGCTGGACGAACCGACCAACCACCTGGACATCGAGGCCATCGACTGGCTCGAAGCGTTCCTGAAGGGCTGGAGCGGCAGCGTGGTGTTCGTCACCCATGACCGTCGCTTCCTGCGTGCCCTGGCCACCCGCATCGTCGAGATCGACCGCGGCCAGGTCACCAGCTGGCCAGGCGACTGGGCCAACTACGAGCGCCGCCGCGAAGAGCGCCTCAACGCGCAGGCGCAGGAGAACGCCCGCTTCGACAAGCTGCTGGCGCAGGAAGAAGTCTGGATCCGGCAGGGCATCAAGGCCCGTCGCACCCGCGACGAAGGCCGCGTGCGCCGCCTGAAGGCGATGCGCGTGGAGCGTTCGCAGCGTCGCGACCTCAGCGGCAACGTCAAGATGGAAGCCGCACAGGGCGTCAGTTCCGGCAAGAAGGTCATCGACGTCAAGGACATTTCGTTCGCCTTCGGCGAGCGCACCATGGTCCGCGATTTCACCACCACCATCATGCGCGGCGACCGCATCGGTCTGATCGGTCCCAACGGCAGCGGCAAGACCACGCTGCTCAAGCTGCTGCTGGGCGAACTGCAGCCGGCCAAGGGCGAAGTCAACGCCGGCACCAACCTGCAGATCGCGTATTTCGACCAGTACCGCGCGGTGCTGCGCGAAGACTGGAGCGCGATCGAGAACGTCGCCGAAGGCCGCGATTTCCTCGAGTTCAACGGCAAGCGCAAGCATGTGCATGCCTATCTGCAGGACTTCATGTTCACCCCGGAACGTGCGCGTGCGCCGATTACCCGCCTGTCCGGTGGCGAGCGCAACCGCCTGCTGCTGGCCAAGCTGTTCGCGCAGCCGTCCAACCTGCTGGTGATGGACGAACCGACCAACGACCTTGACGTGGAAACGCTGGAGCTGCTGGAAGAGCTGCTGGGCGAGTACACCGGTACGCTGCTGCTGGTCAGCCACGACCGTGACTTCATCGACAACGTGGTGACCTCCACGCTGGTGATGGAAGGCGACGGCGTGATCGGCGAGTACGTAGGGGGCTACAGCGACTGGCAGCGTTATGCGGCCAGCATCGCAGCGCCTGCCGCGGCCCCTGCCGCCAAGCCGGCGGCCGCTGCGCCGGCCACCCCGGCTACCGCAGCTCCGGCCGCACCCAAGCGCAAGCTGGCCTACAAGGAAGCGCGCGAACTGGAGCAGCTGCCGAAGACCATCGAGAAGCTGGAAGGCGATGTCGAAGGCCTGACCTCGGCGATGAACGACCCGTCGTTCTACACCCGCAGCAGCGCCGAAGTGACCGCGCACACCCAGCAGCTGGCGAAGGTGCAGGCCGAGCTGGATGCCGCTTACGCGCGCTGGGAAGAGCTGGAAGGCTGAGTATCGGTCGGCGCCAGCAGTGCGCCGATTGATCGAGTCGGGAATCAGTAGATCCACGCCATGCGTGGATGGTGGCATCAGTGCGGACCAAGGTCCGCACCCACCGAAGCCGGTTACACCTCCGTACGGACCAACGGTCCGCACCTACCAATCAACGATCCGCACCCACCGGGGCCTGCGGTCATTTGACCCCGTGCAGATCCCGCAGCTGGCTCGGCCGGCTGCCGAAATACGCCGCCAGATCGGCGATGTCCTGATCACTCAGGTCCTTCGCCTGTGGCGTCATCAACATGTGCTGGCGGTCACCGGCGCGGTAGGCCTGCAGCGCATGCGCCAGGTAGTCACCGTACTGCCCACCCAGCTTCGGATAGGTCGGATCGATCGGCGCATTGCCATCGGCCCCGTGGCAGTCGATGCAGCTCTGGTTGGTGGCCTTGCCCTTCACCTTGGCGCGGGCTTCACCGGCGGCCTCGCGACCTGCAGGCAGGCCAGCCGAAGAAGAAGAGCCGTGTTCGCCACTGGCATGGCCCGGGTCGGCGGCGGATTTCTCGCTGTTTTCCACCTGCGACTGTGAACAGGCCGCCAGCAGCAGGGCAACGGACAGGGCGATGGCGTGACGCAGCGGATGCGCGGCTTTCGACATGGGCGGGCCTTACTTGACGGTGGACAGGTAAACAGAGAGATCGGCGATCTCCTGTTCGCTGAAACTCATCGACTGCGCCTGCATCGTCGGATGCCGGCGCTTGCCCTGGCGGTACTCGGTCAGGGCCTGGGCCAGGTACTGCTGGGTCTGGCCGCCGATCTTCGGCACCCGGTAGCTGGGGTAGGCGTTCTTGTAGCCGGTGATGCCGTGGCACCCCTGGCAGGTGTAGGCCAGCACGCGGCCATTGTCGAAGTTGCCGGTGGGCGCGGCAGGCGCCGGCGCGGCGGCAGGAGCCGGGGCCGGAGCGGGTGTGGCAGGAGCAGGAGCGGGCTGTGCGGCGGCCCCAAGGGGCAGGAGGACGGCCAGAGCGAGACAAGCGGCGAGCGGCTGCGGGCGCATGGTGTCGTTTCCGGGGATTCGGGTCTGGTCGTTCCGGCGTGGGGTACGGAACGCCCCGAGTATAGCCTCAGGTTTCATCTAGCTGAAATGGGGTCGGGCCGACCAGCGGCGTGAAGACACCATGACCTTTGGGATATGGTGTTGCCGTGAAGTGGTGCATTACTTTGCTACCACACCTGTCCACGCATCCTCCAGGGACCTGACGATGTCGCACCCAACCTTCCCGTCCGGCCGTCGCAGCGGAATCTGCGCTGCCGCACTGCTGATCTCCACCTCCCTGTTGCTGGGCGGTTGCGCCGCAGGGCCCAATTCCGAAGCCAAGGCCGCCGAGACCAAGGAGGAGAAGAAGGTCGATGCGGTCCCGGTCGAAGTGGCCGTGGCCAGCCATCGCGCGGTCGCGGCCAGTTACACAGGCACCGCCGCGCTGGAACCACGCGCCGAGTCGCAGGTGGTGGCCAAGACCTCCGGTGTGGCGCTGGCGGTGCTGGTCGAGGAAGGCCAGCGGGTCACCGCCGGCCAGCCGCTGGTGCGCCTGGACCCGGACCGCGCACGCCTGGCCGTAGCCCAGAGCGAAGCGCAGATGCGCAAGCTGGAAAACAACTACCAGCGTGCACAGAAACTGGTTGGCCAGCAGATGGTCAGTGCTGCCGATGTCGATCAGCTGCGCTTTGATCTGGAAAACGTCCGTGCGCAGTACCGCCTGGCCACGCTGGAACTGTCCTACACCACGGTGGTGGCACCGATCTCCGGCGTGATCGCATCGCGCTCGATCAAGACCGGCAACTTCGTGCAGATCAACACGCCGATCTTCCGCATCGTCGACAACTCGCGCCTGGAAGCCACCCTCAACGTGCCCGAACGGGAGCTGGCCACGCTGCGTGCCGGCCAGCCGGTGACGTTGGCCGCCGATGCGCTGCCGGGCCAGAGCTTCACCGGCACCGTCGATCGCATCGCGCCCGTGGTGGATTCGGGCAGCGGCACGTTTCGCGTGGTCAGCGCCTTCGATGGCGCCGCGCACGCGCTGCAGCCCGGCATGTTCGGGCGCATCCGCATCGATTACGACCAGCGTGCCGATGCGCTCGTGGTGCCGCGCCTGGCGCTGCTCGACGACGGTGAGCCGGCGGTGTTCCGGGTGCGCGAAGGCAAGGTCGCACGCGTTCCGGTCAAGCTGGGTTACGCCGAGGGCCCGTGGGTGGAGATCCGTGATGGCCTGGCGGCCGGTGATCAGGTGGTCACCGCCGGCAAGGTCGCGCTGCGCGACGGTACCGCGGTGCAGGTGATCGCCGATCCGAAGGCAAAGGCGAAGACGGTCGCAGCGGCCGCCAAGCCGGCAGACAAGGCCGGGAGCAAGCAATGACCGCCCCGGGCCACGACCACGGTGCCTCGCCGGCGAGCGATGGCGCCGCCGCCGGCATGCGCGGCGGCCTGGTGGAATTCGCCACCCGCCGCCGCGTGACCATCGCCATGTGCACGGTCACCCTGCTGCTGTTCGGCCTGATCGCGCTGGGCAACCTCAAGGTCAACCTGTTGCCCGACCTGAGCTACCCGACGCTGACCGTGCGCACCGAGTACACCGGTTCGGCGCCGACCGAAATCGAAACCCTGATCACCCAGCCGGTCGAAGAGGCGGTCGGCGTGGTCAAGAACCTGCGCAAGCTGAAGTCGGTCTCGCGCACCGGCCAGAGCGACGTGGTGCTGGAGTTCGCCTGGGGCACCAACATGGACCAGGCCAGCCTGGAGGTGCGTGACAAGATGGAAGCGCTGAACCTGCCACTGGAGGCCAAGGCCCCGGTGCTGCTGCGCTTCAATCCGTCCACCGAGCCGATCATGCGCCTGGTGCTGTCGAACAAGGTGGCGCCGACCAGCGATGCCGATGCGGTCCGCGAGCTGACCGGCCTGCGCCGCTATGCCGATGAAGACCTGAAGAAGAAGCTGGAGCCGGTTGCCGGCGTGGCAGCGGTCAAGGTCGGCGGCGGCCTGGAAGATGAAATCCAGGTCGACATCGACCAGCAGAAGCTGGCACAGCTGAACCTGCCGATCGACACCGTCATCAAGCGCCTGAAGGACGAGAACATCAACATCTCCGGCGGTCGCCTGGAGGAGGGGTCGCAGCGCTTCCTGGTGCGCACCGTCAACCAGTTCGCCGACCTGGAGGAGATCCGCAACCTGCTGGTCACCACCCAGGGCTCGAACGGAAGTGCAGCCGACTCGGCATTGCAGCAGATGTTCAACATCGCCGCGTCGACCGGTTCGGCCGCAGCCATCGCGGCGGCTTCGGCGGCGCAGAGCGCATCGTCCGGTGGTGGCTCCAGCGTAGTCGCCAACGGTGTTCCGGTGCGCCTGAAGGACGTGGCCACCGTTCGCCAGGGCTACAAGGAACGCGAAGCGGTGATCCGCCTGGGCGGCAAGGAATCGGTTGAACTGGCCATCTACAAGGAAGGCGACGCCAACACGGTTTCCACCGCCGAAGCGCTGCGCAAGCGCCTGGAGCAGATCAAGGGCACGTTCCCGTCCGACGTCGAGATGACCACCATCGAGGACCAGTCGCGCTTCATCGAGCACGCCATCGCCGACGTCAAGAAGGATGCTGTGATCGGTGGCCTGCTGGCGATCCTGATCATCTTCCTGTTCCTGCGTGATGGCTGGAGCACGTTCGTGATCAGCCTGTCGTTGCCGGTCTCGATCATCGCCACGTTCTTCTTCATGGGCCAGCTCGGCCTCAGCTTGAACGTGATGTCGCTGGGCGGCCTGGCATTGGCCACCGGCCTGGTGGTGGACGACTCGATCGTGGTGCTGGAGAGCATTGCCAAGGCCCGCGAGCGTGGCCTGGGCATCCTGCAGGCAGCGATCGTCGGTACCCGCGAAGTGAGCATGGCGGTGGTTGCCTCGACCCTGACCACCATCGCCGTGTTCCTGCCGCTGGTGTTCGTCGATGGCATCGCCGGCCAGCTGTTCCGCGACCAGGCATTGACCGTGGCGATCGCCATCGCGATCTCGCTGCTGGTGTCGATGACGCTGATTCCGATGCTGAGCTCGCTGAAGGGCCGGCCGCCGCTGGCATTCCCGGAAGAGGCGCCGAACGAACCGTGGCAGCCGCAGAACCGCTGGCAGAAGCCGGTGGCGCTGGGCCGTCGTGGTGCCGTCGCAACCGCGCGCTGGAGCTTCTATGCGCTGGCCTGGCTGGTCGTACGTGCGTGGCGGGGCGTCGTGGCAGTGGTCGGCCCGGTGATGCGCAAGGCCAGCGACCTGGCAATGAAGCCCTACGCCGGTGCCGAGCGCGGCTATCTGCGCCTGTTGCCGAGCGCGCTGGCCCATCCGGGCAAGGTGCTCGGCGTGGCCACGATCATCTTCGTGGCGACCATGGCGCTGGTGCCGATGCTCGGTGCCGACCTGATCCCGCAGCTGGCGCAGGACCGTTTCGAGATGACGGTGAAGCTGCCGGCCGGCACACCGCTCAAGCAGACCGATGCGCTGGTGCGTGAGCTGCAGCTGGCGCATGGCAAGGGTGAAGGCGTGGCCTCGCTGTACGGCGTCAGTGGCAGCGGCACCCGCCTGGATGCCAGCCCGACCGAGAGCGGCGAGAACATCGGCAAGCTGACCGTAGTGATGGAAGGCGGTGGCAATGCACGCACTGAAGCCGAGATCACCGAGCGCCTGCGCAACAGCATGGGCCAGCATCCGGGGGCACAGGTCGACTTCGCGCGGCCGGCGTTGTTCAGCTTCTCCACGCCGCTGGAAATCGAGCTGCGCGGGCAGGACATGGCGACCCTGGAAGTGGCTGGCCAGCGCCTGGCGGCGATGCTGCGTGGCAATGCGCACTACGCCGACGTGAAGTCCACGGTGGAAGAGGGCTTCCCGGAAATCCAGATCCGCTTCGACCAGGAACGTGCCGGTGCGCTGGGCCTGACCACCCGCCAGATCGCCGACGTGGTGGTGAAGAAGGTGCGTGGCGACGTGGCCACCCGCTACAGCTTCCGCGACCGCAAGATCGACGTGCTGGTGCGTGCCCAGGAAGGCGACCGCGCCAGCGTGGAGAGCATCCGCCGGTTGATCGTCAATCCGGGCAGCTCCCGGCCGGTCACGCTGGATGCGGTGGCCGACGTGGTTGCCACCACTGGCCCCAGCGAGATCCATCGCGCCGACCAGACCCGCGTTGCGGTGGTCTCGGCCAACCTGCGCGACATCGACCTCGGCGCGGCCATGCGCGAAGTGCAGCAGATGGTGGCCGAACAGCCGCTGGGCGCGGGTGTCGGCCTGCACATCGGTGGCCAGGGCGAGGAACTGGCGCAGGCGGCGAAGTCGCTGATCTTCGCCTTCGGCCTGGCGATCTTCCTGGTCTACCTGGTGATGGCCTCGCAGTTCGAATCGCTGCTGCATCCGTTCGTGATCCTGTTCACCATCCCGCTGGCGCTGGTCGGCGCGATCCTGGCACTGATGCTGACCGGCAAGCCCATCTCGGTGGTGGTGTTCATCGGCCTGATCCTGCTGGTCGGCCTGGTCACCAAGAACGCGATCATCCTGATCGACAAGGTCAACCAGCTGCGCGAGGCCGGCGTGGCCAAGCACGAGGCCCTGGTGGAAGGTGCACGCTCGCGCCTGCGGCCGATCATCATGACCACGCTGTGCACGCTGTTCGGCTTCCTGCCGCTGGCGGTGGCGATGGGCGAGGGCGCCGAAGTACGCGCGCCGATGGCGATCACCGTGATCGGTGGCCTGCTGGTGTCGACCCTGCTGACCCTGCTGGTGATCCCGGTGGTCTATGACCTGATGGACCGCCGTGGTGACGCCTACTACCGCGAGCGTGGCCGCAAGCACGCCGGCGAGATCGAGCCGGGCGCAGCAGGCAGCGCGGCGGGTGCGGAGGAGCCGGCATGAGTGTTGCCGAGTTCTCCATCCGCCGCCCGGTCACCACCATCATGTGCTTCGTGTCACTGGTGGTGATCGGCCTGATCGCCTCGTTCCGGTTGCCGCTGGAAGCGTTGCCGGACATTTCCGCGCCCTTCCTGTTCGTGCAGATTCCGTACACCGGTTCAACCCCGGAGGAAGTGGAGCGGACCATCATCCGCCCGGTGGAGGAATCGCTGGCGACGATGACCGGCATCAAGCGCATGCGCTCGTCGGCCACCTCCGAGGCGGCGCTGATCTTCATCGAGTTCAGCGACTGGGACCGCGACATCGCCATCGCCGCCTCCGATGCACGCGAACGCATCGACGCGATCCGCAGCGATCTGCCCGACGACCTGCAGCGCTACAACGTGTTCAAGTGGTCCAGCAGCGACCAGCCGGTGCTGAAGGTGCGCCTGGCCAGCACCAGCGACCTGACCACCGCTTACGACATGCTCGACCGCGAGTTCAAGCGGCGCATCGAGCGTATCCCCGGCGTGGCCCGCGTCGACATTACCGGCGCGCCGCCGAACGAGGTGGAGATCGCCATTGATCCGAACCGGCTCAACGCGCATGGGCTGAGCATCAACGAGCTGAGTGACCGCCTGCGCACGCTGAACTTCTCGATCTCGGCCGGGCAGATCGACGACAACGGCCAGCGCGTGCGCGTGCAGCCGGTGGGCGAGATCACCGACCTGCAGGAAATGCGCGACCTGGTGATCAACGCCAAGGGCCTGCGCCTGGGCGACATCGCCGACGTGCGCCTGAAGCCGGCGCGGATGAACTACGGGCGCCGCCTGGACGGCAACCCGGCGGTCGGGCTGGATATCTTCAAGGAGCGCAGTGCCAATCTGGTGGAGGTATCGCGCGCGGCGCTGGCCGAGGTTGAAGCGATCCGTGCCGAAGCGTCGATGCGCGACGTCCAGATCAAGGTGATCGACAACCAGGGCAAGGCGGTGACCTCCTCGCTGCTGGAACTGGCCGAGGCCGGTGCGGTCGGCCTGATCCTGTCGATCACGGTGCTGTTCTTCTTCCTGCGCCATTGGCCGTCCACGCTGATGGTGACCCTGGCCATTCCGATCTGCTTCACCATCACCCTGGGTTTCATGTACTTCGTCGGGGTGACGCTGAACATCCTGACCATGATGGGCCTGCTGTTGGCGGTGGGCATGCTGGTCGACAACGCCGTGGTGGTGGTGGAGAGCATCTACCAGGAGCGCGAGCGCATGCCGGGACAGCCGCGCCTGGCCTCGATCATCGGCACCCGCAACGTGGCCATCGCGCTCAGCGCTGGCACCTTGTGCCACTGCATCGTGTTCGTGCCGAACCTGTTTGGCGAGACCAACAACATCAGCATCTTCATGGCGCAGATCGCGATCACCATCTCGGTCTCGCTGCTGGCCTCGTGGCTGGTCGCGGTCAGCCTGATCCCGATGCTGTCCGCGCGCATGGCCACGCCCAAGCTGGTGCACTCGCAGACCGGCCTGATCGCGCGGCTGCAGCGCCGCTACGCCAGGCTGCTGGACTGGTCACTGCACCATCGCGGCTGGAGCCTGCTCGGCATCGTGCTGGTGGTGCTGGTCAGCCTGGTGCCGATGAAGCTGACCAAGGTCGACATGTTCGGAGGGGATGGCGGCAAGGACATCTTCATCGGCTACATGTGGAAGGGCGCCTACACCTATCGGCAGATGTCCGAGGAAGTGGCGCGCGTGGAGAACTGGATCGACGCCAACCGCGAGCGCCTGCACGTCAAGCAGGTGTACTCCTGGTACAGCGAGCAGGAAGGCAGCTCGACCGTGGTCACCCTGGACGAGAAGTACGCCAAGGACATCAAGGCGCTGCAGGAAGAGCTGCGCAAGGGCCTGCCGAAGTCGGCCCGCACCGACTACTTCGTTGGCAACCAGGGCGGTGATGGCGGCGGTGGCGGCAACCAGGGCGTGCAGGTGCAGCTGGTGGGCGACTCCAGTTCGATGCTGCAGGAGATCGGCCAGGAAGTGGTGCCGCTGCTGGCCCAGCGTGCCGAGCTGCGCGACGTGCGCATCGATAACGGCGAGAAGGGCGGCGAGCTGAAGGTGCGCGTCGACCGTGAGCGTGCCGCCGCATTCGGCTTCAATGCCGAGCAGGTCGCCAGCTTCGTCGGCCTGGCCCTGCGCGGTGCGCCGATGCGCGAGTTCCGCCGCGGCGACAATGAAGTACCGGTATGGGTGCGCTTCGCTGGCGCCGAGCAGAGCAGCCCGGAAGACCTGGCCGGCTTCAGCGTGCGCACCGGCGACGGTCGCAGCGTGCCACTGCTGAGCCTGGTCACCGTTGACGTCGGTTCATCGGCAACCCAGATCGGTCGCACCAACCGCCAGACCACGCTGACCATCAAGGCCAACCTGGCCGAGAAGGTCACCGCGCCGGATGGCCGCAAGGCGATGGAGTCCGTGCTCAAGCCGATGAATTTCCCGGCCGGCTATGGCTTCACCTTCGATGGCGGCGACTACGGCAACGACGACGAAGCGATGCAGCAGATGGTGTTCAACCTGCTGATCGCGCTGGTGATGATCTACGTGGTGATGGCGGCGGTGTTCGAGTCGCTGCTGTTCCCGGCGGCGATCATGAGCGGCGTGCTGTTCTCGATCTTCGGTGTGTTCTGGCTGTTCTGGATCACCGGCACCTCGTTCGGGATCATGTCCTTCATCGGCATCCTGGTGCTGATGGGCGTGGTGGTGAACAACGGCATCGTGATGATCGAGCACATCAACAACCTGCGGCGCGGCGGCATGGGACGCACGCAGGCGCTGGTGGAGGGCTCACGCGAGCGATTGCGCCCGATCATGATGACGATGGGCACGGCGATCCTGGCGATGGTGCCGATCTCGCTGACCAACACGCAGATGTTCGGCAACGGCCCGGAGTACGCGCCGATGGCGCGCGCGATTGCCGGCGGCCTGGCGTTCTCCACGGTGGTCAGCCTGCTGTTCCTGCCGACGATCTATGCGGTGCTGGATGACCTGCGCAATGCCGTGACGCGGTTGATCCGCCGCGCGCGTGGAGTGGAAATGGTAGAGCCGGGCGCTGCCCGGCTGTAATGCACATCAACGTGTTGTGGTGTGGGGGAGGCCGGTCGTAGTGGGGCGGCCTCCCCCTTTTTTTGCCGGGCATGGCGTGCCAACCAAGGTTGGCACCTACCAGAGCGCAGTCGAGCTTGGCTCGACGCTACACGGAACCATCAACCCGCCACCTTGCCCCACACCTTGAAGGTGGTCAGCCACAGGCCGAGCATGCTGCCGATGTTGGTCAGCATGAACGTCAGCACCACGCGCGTGACCCGATTGCGGTACCAGCCCTTCAGGCTCTGCGCGTCGTCGCGCAGCTTCAGGAAGTCTTCGTACGCCGGCTTGCGCAGGCGCGCTTCCACCAGCGCCGAGAACGCGCCGGTCGGGATGCTCAGGCGGAACGGCTTGAACGGGGCCACCGCGATCGCGGTGAGGATGCTCAGCGGGTGACCGCCTGCCAGCAGGCAGCCCAGGCCCGCCAGGCCGCCGGTATACATCGCCCAGGTCGCCAGCAGTTCGGTGCCCACGCCGAGGCCGCCGCGGTAGAAGCCCACGCCGATGCCGGTCGCCACGATGGCCAGGATGCCCAGCGTGAACCACGGAATGTTGCGCTTCTTCGGCACCGCCTCCAGCTCGGCGCGCAGCGGTGCCGGTGCCTCGGTGTCGGTTTCCAGGTAACGCGCCAGGCCTGCCAGGTGACCCGCACCGACAACCGCCAGCACTTCACGCTGCTGCGGGTTGTGTTCCTCGCGCAGGCGCGTGGCCATGTAGCGGTCGCGCTCGCCGATGATGGTCTCGTACAGTGCCGGGCTCTCGCTGGCGAACTCGCCGAAGCTCGATTCCAGCATGTCGCCCTGCTTGAGCTTCTCGATCTCATTCTCGCCCACCTCCTCGGACGAGAACAGACCGGCGCCGAGACCGGCAACCAGCTTCAGCTTGCCGAAGAAACCCAACCGCTGTGAGGCGCGGCGGAAGGTCAGGCCGACCTCGCGGTCGATCAGGTGCACCGGCAGGTCGCGTTCGCGCGCCAGTTCCACCGCGCGCTTCAGTTCCGCGCCCGGCTCGATGTCGAGCTGTTCGGCCAGGCGGCGCTGATAGGCGGACAGTGCCAGGTTGGCGGCGAACAGGGCGACGCGGCCCTTGCGGATCACCTCGACCAGGTCGAGCTTGGCCAGCGTGTCCGGGTCGCTCAGCGCCTGCAGGCGCTGCGGGTCCAGTTCAACGGCCACCGCGTCGAAGCGACCGCTGTCGATGGCTTTCTCCACCGCCTCGACGCTGGCGCGTGAGACATGGGCGGTGCCCAGCAGGGTGTAGCGCACGCCGTCGCGTTCAACAACGCGTACCGGCTGGCCGGCGAACAGGTCGTCGCCGGTCTCGGGAAGGGTTTCGGTCATGGGTTCATTCATTGGAAGGTGCAGTGTCGGCGCCATCGCCGAGCGCGCGCTGCATCTGCACGGTATCCAGCCAGCGGCCATGCTTGCGGCCGAGGCCACGGAACACGCCGACCAGCTCGAAGCCGAAGCGTTCGTGCAGCTTGATTGAAGCGGTATTGGTCGGTTCGCCGATCACCGCCACCATCTGCCGGTAGCCACGCGCCACGCAGGCGTCGATCAACGCCTGCAGCAGGCCGGTGCCGACGCCCTTGCCCTGGAACGCGGCATCGACGTAGACCGAGTTTTCCACGGTCCACTGGTAGGCAACGCGGGTGCGGTAGGTGTTGGCGTAGGCATAGCCGGCCACCTGGCCGTCAATCTCGGCGACCAGGTAGGGGAAGCCGCGGTCGATGATGTCGCGCATGCGGCGCAGCATCTCGGACGCGTCCGGGATGTCGTACTCGTAAGTGTTGACGAAGTCGGTCACTTCCACCGCGTAGATCGCGGTGATCGCGGCGATGTCGGCCGGACCGGCATCACGGATGAGGACGGCCATGCGCGGACTCCGGCTCAGTCGATGTAGCGCTTGAGCAGGTCGCCGTAGGCATCGATGCGGCGGTCGCGCAGGAACGGCCAGATGCGGCGCACATGCTCGCTGCGCTGCAGGTCGACATCGCACAGCAGAACCGTGGCATCGGTGCCGGCTTCGGCCAGGAACTCGCCCTGCGGGCCCAGCACGTGGCTGTTGCCCCAGAACTGGATGCCGGAGGCGCCCAGCGGCGAGGCCTCGTGGCCGACGCGGTTGCAGCTCAGCACCGGCAGGCCGTTGGCCACGGCGTGGCCGCGGTGGCTCAGCACCCAGGCGTCGCGCTGGCGGGTCTTCTCGTCCTGCACGTCGTCCGGGTCCCAGCCGATTGCGGTCGGGTAGAGCAGCAGTTCGGCACCGGCCAGCGCCATCAGGCGCGCCGCTTCCGGGTACCACTGGTCCCAGCACACCAGCACGCCAAGGCGACCCACCGAGGTATCGATCGGCTTGAAGCCGATGTCGCCCGGGGTGAAGTAGAACTTCTCGTAGAAGCCCGGGTCGTCCGGAATATGCATCTTGCGGTACTTGCCGAGCAGCGTGCCGTCCTTCTCGAACACCACGGCGGTGTTGTGGTACAGGCCGGCGGCGCGGCGCTCGAACAGCGAGCCGACCAGCACCACGCCATGCTGCTTCGCCAGCGCGCCCAGGCGCTCGGTGCTGGGGCCCGGAATCGGCTCGGCCAGGTCGAATTCGTCCACCGATTCGTGCTGGCAGAAGTACGGACCGTTATGCAGTTCCTGCAGCAGCACCAGCTTGGCACCCTGCGCAGCCGCCTCGGCCACGCGTGCTTCGATCACCGCCAGGTTGGCGGCGGCATCACCGTGGTTGCGCTCCTGGATCAGGGCGACGGTAAGGGGGCTGCGCGAGTTCATGCGGGGCGTTCCTGCGGGGGAAAACCAGCATGTTAGCGCGGATGGACGGCGACGGCGTGTCGCGCGCTGAATGGCTGCGATCGGTAGTGCCGGCCGCGGGCCGGCAATCCCGTGGATCCATCAGGCAGTGCGGGGTTGCCGGCCAGCGGCCGGCACTACCGTCATGCCTTCAACAGCCCTTCCGGCAGCTGCATGGTGATGCAGTGCAGGCTGCCGTTCTGCCAGATCAGCGAGCGGCAGGGCACCTGCACGATCTCGCGGCCCGGGTGCGCCTGGGCCAGCACATCGCGGGCCAGGTCGTCGGCCGGGTCGCCATAGGCAGGCATCAGCACCGCACCATTGACGATCAGGTAGTTGGCGTACGACGCAGCCAGGCGGCGGCCTTCGTCGATCACCGGCTGTGCCCACGGCAGCGGGAACAAGCGGTACGGCTGCCCATCCTTGGTGCGCAGTGCGGCCAGCTCGTTGCCCATCGCCTGCAGTTCGGCGAAGTGCGAGTCGCTCTCGTCGTCACAGGCCTGGTAGACGATGCTGTCGGCCGAGGCGAAGCGGGCGAGGGTGTCGATGTGCGCGTCGGTGTCGTCGCCTTCCAGGTAGCCGTGGTCCAGCCACAGCACGCGGTCCTGCTGCAGCCAGTCGGCCAGGTCGGCGCTCAGGCTGGCGCGGTCGCGGTCCGGATGGCGCTCGTGCAGGCACTTCCAGGTGGTCAGCAGGGTGCCTTCGCCATCGGTCTCGATGCCGCCGCCTTCCAGCGCGAACGGGATGCTGCGCACCGGCGCGTCGTTGAACACGCCGGCGTGGTCCAGCACGCCCACCAGCTGGTCATCCAGGGTGGCGTCGAACTTGCCGCCCCAGCCGGTGAAGCGGAAATCCAGCAGCTGGAAACCGCCGTCGGCACGGCGCAGGGTGATCGGGCCGGAGTCGCGCAGCCAGGTATCGTCGTAGGCGGCCGTGGTGAAGTGGACCTTGTCCATGTCGATGCGGTTGGAGCGCAGCCGCATTTCGGCATAGGTCTCCACATCGTCGTCGGCCACGCAGATCAGCACCGGCTGGAAGCGGGTGATGGCCGCGACCAGGGCGATGTAGGTCTCTTCCACCTGGCCCAGGCGGTCGGCCCAGTCGGTGTCGGCGGTGGGCCAGGCAATCAGGACGCCGCTCTGGGCTTCCCACTCGGCAGGAAAACGAAGGGTCTGGTTCATGGTCTCGCTACACAGGCCCGCCCACGGCGGGTAAAGGGATCAACGGATCGGCGGTTTCGGGCCGATTTCGTTCGGGTCCGCCTGGTTGGCCACCACGTCGATCACCTTCTGCTTCTCGAAGTAGACGGTGAACTGCGGGTACACCCAGCGGTTGATGGTCGGCCATTGCCGCTTCTGCCCGCCACGCGGCTGCAGCTGTTCGCTCGGCGCGCCGAACTGCGCCTGTACCTGCTGCATGCTCTGGCCGCGCACGGGCAGGGCACCGGCCGGCTTCTCGCGGGCGCGGTCGACAAGCAGGGTATCGGCCAGCGCCGGTGTGGCGGCGGCCAGGGTGGCCATCACGGCCAGGGCGGACAGGTAACGCTTCATCTCGATCTACTCCCCAGTGGTCAAGAAAGGCGATTACAGCAAAATCAGCAGGAAAAAGCCGCATAAACAAAAAACCGCCCGAAGGCGGTTTCTTGCATCGGGTCGGCCCCGCGTAGGGCCAGCCGCAGCCGTGAAGGCTGTTGGGCTTAGCGCTGACGCGCCTTGAAACGCGGGTTCGACTTGCAGATGACGAAGATCTTGCCGCGACGACGGACGACCTTGCAGTCGCGGTGACGGGCCTTCGCCGACTTCAGGGAGGACAGGACTTTCATGGCATACCTCGGCGTAAACAGTAGTTGTTCGGGTGGAGCGTGGCCGCGATATGCGAAAGACAATCGGCAGTTGACGCTCGTTCAAGCCCGCCATTCTACCGGGCTTTTCCTCGTGGTTTCAAGTGGTTGCACAAAAGATCCCGCTGGGGGTGTCTGGCAGGGGCTAGAATGACCCCTTCACACGCTCTGGGAACCCCATGAATCCACTCGCTCCCGTCCTGACCATCGACGGCCCTTCCGGGGCCGGCAAGGGTACCATCAGCCGCATCATCGCGCGCCGGATGGGCTGGCATTACCTGGATTCGGGGGCGCTGTACCGCGCGGTGGGCGTGGCCGCGAGCTGGGCCGACATCGACACCTCTGACGCCTCGGCGCTGGTGCGCTGCACCTTCGACACCCATGTTCAGTTTGTTGAACAGGGCGAGTCGATGCGGGTCATGGTCAACGGCACCGATGCCACCGACGAGCTGCGCCTGGAGACCACCGGCGCGCTGGCCTCGGCCATTGCCGCAATTCCTGAGGTCCGGGCCGCCCTGAAGGAGCGCCAGCGCGCATTCAGGGAGCTGCCCGGCCTGGTCGCCGATGGCCGCGACATGGGTACGGTGATCTTCAAGGACGCCCCCTACAAGGTCTTCCTGACCGCCAGTGCCGAGGAGCGCGCCGAGCGCCGGCATAAGCAGTTGAAAGACAAGGGGGTTTCTGTTAACTTTGATGACCTCCTGCGCGAGATCATGGCCCGCGACGCCCGTGATGCCCAGCGTACCGTGGCGCCCCTGAAGCCGGCAGACGATGCTGTCCTCATCGACACCACAGGCATCGGCATCGATGATGTCGTTGCCCGAGTGATGGATCTGCTTCCGGTTCCGGCTGCCTGATCCGTTCGCGCGGGAGCACTGCCAGCTGCATCGGTGGTGGTCGCGCAAAGCAGTGCTGTACCAGCTCCGTCGCGCAATGATGCGTGGCGGTTTTCCTACTACACACGACCTGCGTTTCCGGGGTCGACCAACAGGCGGGCGGTCGCCATTCCCCTGAAGGGGACGCCACCGACCCATGTGTCCAACAGAGTAAATCTAATGACCGAATCATTTGCCGAACTGTTTGAAGCCAGCCAGGCCAACCTGGCCAAGCTGAAGCCGGGCGCCATCGTCAGCGGTACCGTTGTTGAAGTCCGCGGCGACGTCGTGGTGATCAACGCTGGCCTGAAGTCCGAAGGCATCGTGCCGATCGAACAGTTCCGTAACGACGCTGGCGAAATCGACGTCGCCGAAGGCGACATCGTCAAGGTCGCCCTCGACTCGATCGAGAACGGCTTCGGCGAAACCGTCCTGTCGCGCGAGAAGGCCAAGCGCGCGATGGTGTGGGACGAGCTGGAAGAAGCGTTGGAAAAGAACGAAACCATCACCGGCCGCATCAGCGGCAAGGTCAAGGGTGGTTTCACCGTGGACATCAAGGATGTCCGCGCCTTCCTGCCGGGTTCCCTGGTCGATGTGCGCCCGGTGCGCGATCCGGCCTACCTGGAAGGCAAGGAACTCGAGTTCAAGCTCATCAAGCTGGACCGCAAGCGTAACAACGTCGTGGTCTCGCGCCGCGCTGTCGTCGAAAGCGAGCACTCGGAAGAGCGCGAGCAGCTGATGGACAAGCTGCAGGAAGGCGCGATCCTGAAGGGTGTCGTCAAGAACCTGACCGATTACGGCGCGTTCGTGGACCTGGGCGGCATCGACGGCCTGCTGCACATCACCGACATGGCGTGGAAGCGCGTGCGTCACCCGTCGGAAGTCGTGAACGTCGGCGACGAGCTGGACGTCCGCGTGCTGAAGTTCGACCGCGAGCGCAACCGCGTTTCGCTGGGCCTGAAGCAGCTGGGCGAGGATCCGTGGGACAACATCGGCCGTCGTTACCCGGCCAACAGCCGCGTCTTCGGCAAGGTCTCCAACGTCACCGATTACGGTGCGTTCGTTGAGATCGAGCCGGGCGTCGAAGGCCTGGTGCACGTCTCCGAGATGGATTGGACCAACAAGAACGTCAACCCGTCCAAGGTTGTGCAGGTTGGTGACGAAGTCGAAGTGATGGTGCTGGACGTCGATGAAGAGCGTCGCCGTATCTCGCTGGGCATGAAGCAGGTTGCCGCCAATCCGTGGGAAACCTTCGCTGCCACCCACAAGAAGGGTGACAAGGTGTCGGGCCAGATCAAGTCGATCACCGACTTCGGCATCTTCATCGGCCTGGACGGCGGCATCGACGGCCTGGTCCACCTGTCCGACATCAGCTGGAACACCACCGGCGAAGACGTCGTTCGCAACTTCAAGAAGGGCGATACCCTGGACGCCGTCGTCCTGGCTGTCGATCCGGAGCGCGAGCGCATCTCCCTGGGCGTGAAGCAGCTGGAGCAGGATCCGTTCGGCCAGTACATGGCTGCCAATCCGAAGGGCTCCAAGGTCGAAGGCGTGGTGAAGGAAGTCGACGCCAAGGGCGCGATCATCGAGCTGGCTGACGGCATCGAGGGTTACGTTTCGGCTCGCGACATCGCCAACGAGCGCGTTGACGACGCCACCCAGCACCTGAAGGTCGGCGACAAGATCGAAGCCAAGTTCGTGGGCATGGACCGCAAGGGCCGCACCCTGCAGCTGTCGATCAAGGCCAAGGACGACGCGGAAATGCGCGAAGTGCTGGAGGAATACCAGTCCTCTTCGGCTTCCAGCGGCACCACCCAGCTGGGCGCGCTGCTGCGTGCACAGCTGAACGGCAACAAGTCCGAGTAATCGGCCTTACGCTGTTTGTTGTTTCCTGGACGGCCCGGGCTTCTGCCCGGGCCGTTTCAGGCTGAGATGCCCCTGATGTGAGCCGGTGATGACCAAATCCGAACTGATCGAAATCCTTGCGCGCCGCCAGGCGCACCTGAAGGCCGATGATGTCGATCTGGCGGTGAAGTCGTTGCTGGAAATGATGGGCGGATCGCTGTCCGCCGGGGATCGCATCGAAATCCGTGGTTTTGGCAGCTTCTCGCTGCACTATCGTCCGCCGCGCCTGGGTCGCAACCCGAAGACCGGCGAATCGGTTGCCCTGCCGGGCAAGCACGTCCCCCATTTCAAGCCGGGCAAGGAACTGCGCGAGCGGGTCAGCAGTGTGCTGCCGCTGGACGCCGATCCGGCCTGAGCCCCGTCGCGCCACCGCGTGCGAATCCAGCCGCGGGTCGGATAAGCTACGGACTCCTGCCACTGGAGCTGTCGCATGAAGGTCTTTCGTCTGCTGGTCCTGCTGGCGGTCCTGATCCTTGGGCTGATCATTGGTGCGGTCAACATGACCGCGATGTCGATCAACCTGCTTTTCACTCAATTGCACACCTCGGTGGGCGTGGCGCTGATCGCTGCACTGCTGGTGGGTGTCGTGGTCGGTGCCGGCCTGGTACTGGTGAGCGTGGTCATTCCGCTCTACAGCCAGCTGCGCCGTGCCAACAAGTCCGTGGCGGCAACGCCGGCCGCGGGTGTTTCCCCCCAATCTTTTGATGGACGCTGATCGAAGATGGATTTCGTCACCGAGTGGCTTTGGTTTTTCCTGTTCGTTCCGCTGGCCGCACTGGCCGGGTGGGTGATCGGCCGGCGCGGTGGCCAGCGCCACGGTGACAACCAGGTCAGCCGCCTGTCCAGCACCTACTTCCGTGGCCTGAACTACCTGCTCAACGAGCAGCCGGACAAGGCCATCGAACTGTTCCTGCACATCGCCGAGCTGGACAAGGAAACCTTCGAGACCCAGGTCGCGCTGGGCCACCTGTTCCGCCGCCGCGGTGAAGTCGACCGCGCCATCCGCCTGCACCAGGGGCTGGTCAACCGCCACGACCTGAGCGACGCGCAGCGCGTGCAGGCCCTGCTGGCGCTGGGCGAGGACTATATGAAGTCCGGCCTGCTGGACCGTGCAGAGACCGTGTTCACCGAACTGGCGCAGCTGGACCAGCGCGCCCCGCAGGCGCTCAAGCACCTGATCGGCATCTACCAGGCTGAGCGTGACTGGGAAAAGGCGATCGACAACGCCACCCGCTTCGAAGACGTCACCGGCGAGCCGATGGGCAAGCTGATCGGGCAGTTCGAGTGCGAACTGGCCGAACGTTTCCGCGGCGCCGGCAAGCTGGAAGAGGCGAGGGCAGCGATTGCCCGGGCCTACCAGGCCGATGCGATGTCGGTGCGTGCCGGCATCATTGAGGGTCGCCTGGAAACCGATGCCGGCAATCCGGAAGCGGCCGTGCGCGCCTTCGAGCGCGCCGCGCGCAACGATCCGGAGTACCTGCCGGAGCTGCTGCCGGCGCTGATGCAGAACTATCGCAAGGTGGGCGATCTGGCAGGCGCACGTGCGTTCCTGTCGGAAATGACCGAGCACTACCGTGGCATCGCCCCGGTGCTGGCCCTGACCCGGCTGATGGAAGAGCAGGAGGGTGTGGCTCCGGCCCGAGCCTACCTTGGCCGCCAGCTCAAGGATCGTCCGTCGGTGCGTGGCGAATCGGCGCTGATCGACCTGACCCTGGCCGAGGGCGCCGATTCCACGGCGACCCTGCATGACCTCAAGCACATCACCGACCAGCTGCTGGTGCGCAATCCCGCTTACCGCTGCACCCGTTGCGGGTTCGGTGCACGCACCCACCACTGGCAGTGCCCGAGCTGCAAGGAATGGGGCACGGTCAAGCCACTGCTGAACTACGCGGTGCTCTGATCCATGCCGTGGCTCGTGATGGGCGCGCTGCTGGGGCTGGCCCTGCTGAGTGCGGGGTTGACCTGGGCGGCACGGGGTTATGCCCTGCGCCAGCAACTGGTGGACCACCCCGGCGAGCGTCGCAGCCATAGCGTGGCAACGCCGCGCGGTGGTGGCATCGCCATCGTCATCAGCCTGCTGGTCACCGCCGGTGCAGCGATGTGGGTCTGGCCTGAATCGATACCGAGCCTGCTGGTGGCCAGCCTGGGCCTGGTGCTGGTGGCGGGCATCGGCTGGTGGGACGACCACCGGCCGTTGCCGGCCATGCGCCGCCTGCTGGTGCACTTCATTGCCGCCGCGCTGCTGGCCGCCCTGGTCAAGGTGCATGGTGGAAGCTGGTTGCTGGCCGGGCTGGTGCTGGTATTCACCGCCTCGTTGATCAACATCTGGAACTTCATGGATGGCATCAACGGTATTGCCGCCAGCCAGGCCATTGTTGTTGCGCTGGGCCTGGCGCCGGTGCTGCCGTGGCCGTATTCGCTGGCCGCGGTGGCGCTGGGCCTGGCCTGCCTGGGCTTCCTGCCGTTCAATTTCCCACGGGCCCGGATCTTCATGGGTGATGTCGGAAGTGGCGCGCTGGGCTATGCAGTCGCCGTCGTCCTGGCGATCGCTGCGGTGCGTACCGATATCAACTGGATCCTGCTGCTGGTGCCGGCTTCGGCGTTCCTCGTGGACGCGGGCTTCACACTGGCGGCGCGCATCATCTCCGGACAACGCTGGATGGAACCCCATACCCAGCACGTCTACCAGCGGGCGGTGCAGGCAGGAGCCAGCCACGCTCAGGTGACAGGGATGTACTTTGCTTTGGGCATGTTCAGTATTACAGTGCTTAATGTCTGCTCCAATTTGCAGCCGAGGTGGGAGGCTGTCCTGGCGGTCGCGTGGTTTCTCGCGCTGAGCGTCCTCTGGATCCTCCTGCGCAATGGATTGCGTCACCGACAAGGAAATACCTGACTTATGGCTTCACCCTGGCGGGACAGAATCCTCGGCCTGATGCCGCGTTCGGCCATCGTCTGCCACGACCTGTTCATGGTCTGGGCATGCTGGCAGCTGCTCCACGCCGGGCGGTACTCGATCCTCCCCAACGCGCCCTCGCTTCCGCTCTGGAATGTCGACACCACCCTGGTGCTGCTGCTGCAGGGCCTGGTGTTCTGGCGCGTGGGCCTGTATCGCGGGCTGTGGCGTTTCGCCAGCGTCAGCGACCTGCTGAACATCTTCAAGGCCAGCTTCATCGGCCTGGTCGGCATCGTGCTGGTGCTGATGTGGAAGCGTTTCGACGGCGTGCCGATGTCGGTGCTGGTGATCTATCCGTTCGCACTGTCGGCGCTGCTGGGCGCGCCGCGCCTGCTGTACCGGGCCTGGAAGGATTACCAGGCACTGCAGTCGGATTCGAGCGCGCGCCGCGTGCTGATCCTCGGTGCGGGGCAAGCCGCCGAGACGCTGGTCCGCGATCTGCGCCGCTCCGGCAACTTCGAACCGGTCGGCCTGCTGGACGACGCACCGCACCTGCGCGGCGCCAAGCTGCAGGGCCTCCCGATCCTGGGCAGCCTCGATGATGCCCCGGCGGTGGTCCGCGAGACTGCGGCCAAGTTGCTGGTGATCGCCATGCCCTCGCTGGATGCCGCAGGCATGCAGCGGGTGGTCGCCATCTGCGAAAGCACCGGCGTGCCGTTCCGCACCGTGCCCAAGCTGAGCGACATCCTGCAGGGGCAGTCGCTGCCCGGCCAACTGAAGGAAGTGGCGATCGAGGACCTGCTCGGCCGCAAGCCGATCACCCCGGACTGGAACCTGATCCGTGGCTGGTTGGGCGGTCGCACCGTGATGGTTACCGGTGCCGGTGGCTCGATCGGCTCGGAGCTGTGCCGCCAGTGCGCGCGCCACGGTGCCGGCCGCATCATCCTGCTGGAGATCAGCGAACTGCTGCTGCTGACCATCGAGGGTGAGCTGCGTCGCAGCTTCCCCGATATCGAGATCGAAGCGGTGCTGGGCGACTGTGGCGATCCTGCGGTGATCCGCCATGCGCTGTCGCTGCATCCGGTCGACACCGCGTTCCATGCCGCAGCGTACAAGCATGTACCGGTGCTGGAACGGCAGCTGCGCGAAGCTGTGCGCAACAACATCCTGGCGACCGAGAACGTGGCCCGCGCCTGCCTGGAAGCGCGCGTCGAGCATTTCGTGTTCATCTCCACCGACAAGGCGGTCGATCCGGTCAACGCGCTGGGTGCCAGCAAGCGCTATGCCGAGATGATCTGCCAGAGCCTGGACCAGAAGTCCACGCACACCCGTTTCGTTACCGTGCGCTTCGGCAACGTGCTGGCCTCGGCCGGCAGCGTGGTGCCGCTGTTCCGCGAGCAGATCCTGCGCGGTGGTCCGGTCACGGTCACCGATCCGGAAGTCACCCGCTACTTCATGACCATCCCTGAGGCCTGCCAGTTGATCCTGCAGGCCGCGGCCTCGGCCTCGCACGGTGCGATCTACACGCTCGACATGGGCGAGCCGGTGCCGATCCGGCTGCTGGCCGAGCAGATGATCCGTCTGGCGGGCAAGCAGCCGTACAAGGATGTGCAGATCATCTATACCGGCCTGCGTCCGGGCGAGAAGCTGCACGAGACGCTGTTCTATTCGGACGAGGACTACCGCGCAACCGCGCATCCGAAGGTCCTCGAGGCCGGCGTGCGCATGTTCTCGCGCGATCTGGTGCTGGGCAACGTCCCGCGCCTGCGCGAGGCGGTGTGCAGCTACGACACCGAAACCATCAAGGAAGTCCTGTTCGCGACGATGCCCGAGTTCTCGCCAATCGAACAGGATGCTTACATTTCATCCGCTAAAGTCGTGCCCTTTCCCGCACGCGAGGCCAACAGGCACCAATGAGCAAGCGAATTCGCAAAGCAGTTTTCCCCGTAGCGGGTTTGGGGACGCGTTTTTTGCCAGCAACCAAGACCGTGCCGAAGGAGATGCTGCCGATCATTGACCGGCCGCTGATCCAGTACGCAGTGGACGAAGCAATCGAGGCCGGCTGTGACACGCTGGTGTTCATCACCAACCGCTACAAGCACGCGGTCGCCGACTACTTCGACAAGGCCTACGAGCTGGAGCAGAAGCTCGAGCGCGCCGGCAAGCAGGAGCAGCTGGAGCTGATCCGTCACGTGCTGCCCAATGGCGTGCGCGCGATCTTCGTGACCCAGGCCGAGGCGCTGGGCCTGGGCCATGCGGTGCTGTGTGCCAAGGCCGTGATCGGTGACGAGCCGTTCGCGGTGCTGCTGCCGGACGACCTGATCTGGAACCGCGGCGACAGTGCGCTGAAGCAGATGGCCGATCTCAACGAAGCCAGTGGCGCCAGCGTCATTGCCGTTGAAGATGTGCCGCACGACAAGACCGCCAGTTACGGCATCGTCGCGACCGAGGCCTTCGATGGCCGCAAGGGCCGTATTTCGCAGATCGTGGAGAAGCCGAAGCCGGAGGACGCGCCGAGCGACCTGGCCGTGGTCGGCCGCTACGTGCTGAGCCCGAAGATCTTCGAGCTGCTGGAGCAGACCGGCAGCGGTGCCGGCGGCGAGATCCAGCTGACCGATGCGATCGCGCAGCTGCTGAAGACCGAAGAGGTGGATGCCTACCGTTTCGAGGGCACTCGTTTCGACTGCGGTACGCACCTGGGGCTGGTGGAAGCGACGATCCGCTTCGCGCTGGACAACCCGAAGCTGGCAGGGCCGGCGCGGGAGAAGCTGACGGCGATGTTGGCTGAGTAAGGTTTATCAAGCGCTCCGTGCAGCGCCTTGATTGACACGTGATGGGCGGGACGGGTGGGCCGTTGCAGGACACGCCGTAAACCCGTCCATGGGGGCTCGATGGCGCCATCCATGGCGCCAACGGTCCTGCAACGGCCCACCCGTCCCGCCTGTCAGGTTTCCTGCGGGCGCGGACGGGAAGGGCGGAATCAAGGGCAAGAGCAAAAGCAAAAAAGGCAGCCAATGGCTGCCTTTTTTGATTGTTGGGGTCAGATCCCTTTGCGTAGCAAAGGGCTCTGACTCCAGCTTTTGACCTTGCTTTTGCTAAACCCTCCGCCGCGCGGAATGATGGATGGCACGGGTGGGTGAGGCTGACCGGGACTGTCAGCGGCATGGATGCCGCTGCCAAGCCCCCAGGGACGGGTTTACGGCGTGTCCCGGGCAGCCTCACCCACCCGGGCCCCACAGCCAACCGACACTCCAGCCGGCAACGCTCTGAACCTTACAGCGCCTCGAAAATACCCGCCGCGCCCATGCCGGTGCCGATGCACATCGTCACCATGCCGTACTTCTGCTGGCGACGACGCAGGCCGTGCAGCAGGGTGGCGGTACGGATCGCGCCGGTCGCACCCAGCGGGTGGCCCAGGGCAATCGCGCCACCCAGCGGGTTGACCTTGCTCGGGTCCAGGCCGCAATCGCGGATCACCGCCAGCGACTGCGCGGCGAACGCTTCGTTGAGCTCGATCCAATCCAGCTGGTCCTGGGTCAGGCCGGCCTGCTTCAGTGCCTTCGGGATCGCGGCGATCGGGCCGATGCCCATCACTTCCGGGCGCACGCCGGCCACCGAGAAGCTGACGAAACGGGCCAGCGGGGTCAGGCCGTAGTCCTTGATCGCCTGTTCCGAGGCCAGCAGCACGGCACCGGCGCCATCGCTCATCTGCGACGAGTTGCCGGCGGTGACGGTGCCGCCGAACTGGCCGTTGCGGAACACCGGGCGCAGCTTGGCCAGGCCTTCAGCCGAGGAATCCGGGCGCGGGCCTTCGTCGGTGTCGGCGATCTTGTTGCGGGTGATGATGCGCTGGCCGTCGGCCAGGTCCGGCAGGTGCGAGACGATCTCGTACGGGCTGATCTCGTCCTTGAACTCGCCGTTCTGGATCGCGGCCATGGCCTTCTGGTGCGAGGCGAGGGCGAAGGCGTCCTGGTCTTCGCGCGAGACCTTCCACTCTTCGGCGACCTTCTCGGCAGTGATGCCCATGCCGTAGGCGATGGCCACGTGGTCGTTGTCGAACACGCTCGGCGCCATGGCGATCTTGTTGCCCATCATCGGCACCATCGACATCGACTCGGTGCCACCAGCCAGCATCAGGTCGGCGTTGCCCAGGCGGATCGCGTCGGCGGCCTGCGCCACGGCCTGCAGGCCGGAGGAGCAGAAGCGGTTCACGGTCTGTGCGGCGATGGTGTTGGGCAGGCCGGCCAGCAGCACGCCGATGCGCGCCACGTTCATGCCCTGCTCGGCTTCCGGCATGGCGCAGCCGATGATCGCGTCATCGATGCGGTTGACGTCCACGCCCGGGGCCTGGGCGACGACGCTGCGCAGCACGTGCGCAAGCATGTCGTCGGGGCGGGTGTTGCGGAACATGCCCTTGGGCGCCTTGCCGACCGGGGTGCGGGTGGCGGCGACGATGTAGGCGTCCTGGATTTGCTTGGTCATTGCAGTGATCTCTCGAATTTTTTAGCCGGGGTGCCGACCAACGGTCGGCACCCACCAGAGGCAGAGGAGTGCCAACCAGGGGTCGGCACCCGCCATCAATCAGTTACGCAGCGGCTTGCCGGTCTTCAGCATGTGCGCGATGCGGGCCTGGGTCTTTTCCTGCTGGGCCAGTTCGACGAAGTGCTTGCGCTCCAGGGTCAGCAGCCACTCTTCGTCCACCAGGGTGCCGCGGTCGACCTTGCCACCGCACAGCACGGTGGCGATGCGTTCGGCGATCTCGTAGTCGTACGGGCTGATGAAACGGCCTTCCAGCATGTTGACCAGCATCATCTTGAAGGTGGCGATGCCCACGTCACCGGCCACCTGGATGCGGCGTGCCGGCAGCGGCGGACGGTAGCCCGCTTCGGCCAGTGCACGGGCTTCGGCCTTGGCGATGTGCAGGGCCTCGTAGCTGTTGAACACCACCTTGTCGGTACTGCGCAGCAGGCCCAGTTCCTTGGCGTTGACCGCCGAGTTGGACACCTTGGCCATCGCCACGGTCTCGAAGGTCTTCTTCAGTTCGGCGAACACGTCGCCACCCGGGCCTGCGGCCTGAGAGGCACGCACGGCCAGTTCCTTCAGGCCGCCACCGGCCGGCAGCAGGCCGACACCGGCCTCGACCAGGCCGATGTAGCTTTCCAGGAAGGCCACGGTCTTGGCGCTGTGCATCTGGAACTCGCAGCCGCCGCCCAGGGCCAGGCCACGCACCGCTGCCACCACCGGCACCAGCGAGTACTTGATGCGCTGGCTGGTGCGCTGGAAGTTGGCGACCATTTCCTCGAACTGGTCGACCTTGCCGGCCTGCAGCAGGCCCAGTGCACCGGCCAGGTCGGCACCGGCGGAGAAGGGTTCCTTCTGCTGCCAGATCACCAGGCCCTGGAAGTCCTTCTCGGCGCGGCTCACGCATTCCTGCAGGCCGTCCAGCACCTGGTCGGACACGGTGTTCATCTTGGTCTTGAAGCTGACCACGGCGATGCCATCACCGTCGTGCCACATGCGCAGGCCGTCGTTCTCGAACACGGTCTCGCCCGGCGCGAACTTCTCGCCCAGCAGCGGATCCGGGAAACGCTGGCGCTGGTACACCGGCAGCGACGAGCGCGGCAGCTTGGCGTTGCGCGACGGGCTGTAGCTGCCCTCGGCGGCGTGCACGCCGTCGCGGCCGTCGAAGACCCAATCCGGCAGCGGGGCATTGCTCATGCTCTTGCCGGCGACGATGTCATCGGCGATCCACTGCGCGACCTGCTTCCAGCCGGCGGCCTGCCAGGTTTCGAACGGGCCCAGCGACCAGCCGTAGCCCCAGCGGATGGCCAGGTCGACATCGCGCGCGGTCTCGGCAATGTCGGCCAGGTGGTAGGCGCTGTAGTGGAACAGGTCGCGGAAGGTCGCCCACAGGAACTGCGCCTGCGGGTGCTGGCTCTCGCGCAGCTTGGCGAACTTCTCGGCCGGGTTCTTGATCTTCAGGATCTCGACCACTTCCGGTGCGGCGGTGCGGTCGGCCGGACGGTAGTCCTGCTTCTCCAGGTCCAGTACCACGATGTCCTTGCCGACCTTGCGGAAGATGCCGGCGCCGGTCTTCTGGCCCAGCGCGCCCTTGGAAATCAGCGCGTCCAGCCACTTCGGCGACTTGAAGAATTCATGCCACGGGTCATTCGGCAGGGTGTCGCCCATGGTCTTGATGACGTGGGCCATGGTGTCCAGGCCGACCACGTCGGAGGTGCGGTAGGTGGCCGACTTCGGGCGACCGACCAGCGGGCCGGTCAGGCCGTCCACTTCATCGAAGCCCAGGCCGAACTGCTGGGTGTGGTGGATGGTGGACAGGATCGAGAACACGCCGATGCGGTTGCCGATGAAGTTCGGGGTGTCCTTGGCGTACACCACGCCCTTGCCCAGGGTGGTGACCAGGAATGCTTCCAGTCCTTCCAGCACGGCGGCATCGGTGGTGGTGGCCGGGATCAGCTCGGCCAGGTGCATGTAGCGCGGCGGGTTGAAGAAGTGCACGCCGCAGAAGCGGTGGCGCAGCTGCTCGGGCAGCACGTCGGCCAGCTTGTTGATGCCCAGGCCCGAGGTGTTGGAGGCCAGCACCGCGTGGTCGACCACGAACGGGGCGATCTTCTTGTACAGGTCCTGCTTCCAGTCCATGCGCTCGGCAATGGCCTCGATGATCAGGTCGCAGTCCTTCAGCTGCTCCAGGCCGGACTCGTAGTTGGCCGGAGTGATGGCTTCGGCCAGCGACTTGCTGGCCAGCGGCGCCGGGCTCAGCTTGCCCAGGTTGGCGATCGCCTTCAGCACGATGCCATCGGCCGGACCATCCTTGGCAGGCAGGTCGAACAGCACGGTGTCGACGCCAGCGTTGGTGAGGTGGGCGGCGATCTGGGCACCCATGACGCCGGCACCCAGCACGGCGGCGCGGCGGACTAGCAGGGAATTGGACATGGTGTAGGGCCTTTGTTGGTCAGCAGTTACTGGGTGGAATCAAAGGGAAGCGGGCAGGGCGCTGGCGCGTGCGGCGGCGCGGAACCCGGCTTCGGCGAAATGGATCAGTTCGTGGGCGGCATGGGCACGATGCGCCGCTTCGGTGACACCGGCGGGACGCTTGATCAGCCCGAAGTCGGCCATCGCATAGGTCAGCGAGCCGGCCAGGAAGTCGAGGCGCCAGTACAGCTCCTCCTTGCTCAGGTCCGGCACGCACTCGCCGATGGCCTTGCCGAACGCACGCAGCACGTGGCCGTAGTGGTCGGACAGGAACTTGCGCAGGTTGTCGTTCTTCTCGGCGTAGGCGCGGGCAATCACGCGCACGAAGGCGCCGCCGTTCTGGCGGTCCTGGGCCAGCGCCAGGGCCGGCTCGACGAAGGCAGCCAGCACCGGGCGCAGTTCACCCGGGTGCTCGGCGCGGGCGCGCTCGAGCTGCGACAGGCGGGCACCGGTCATCTCGTCCATGCGGCGGCGGAACACCTCGTTGACCAGGTTTTCCTTGGAGCCGAAGTGGTAGTTGACCGCGGCGATGTTGACGTCGGCCTGGCTGGTCACCTGGCGCAGCGAAGTGCCGGCGAAGCCGTGCTGGGCGAACAGCTCCTCGGCCGCGCCGAGAATCCGGTCCTTGGTCGAGAAGTGGGCGGGCTTGGCCATCGGTGGGCGGACCTTAATCAAACGATTGTTTGATACTAGGACCAGACGGTACCGTATGGCATTTTGCAGTGCAGCAAAAATCGGCCGACCCGGTCAGATTTCACTCAGGTCGGTGAATGGGGTAGTGCCGGCGGCTGGCCGGCAGCTCCTAGGTTGAATGGCGCCCAATGCCGGCCAGCGGCCGGCACTACCACCCCGCCGCGTTATCTTTTACAATTCGCCTACGTTTATCAGGCTAAGCCCGCGTCCCGACGCGGGTTTTTTTCATGTTACCCTTCGGGCCATCAGCGGCCCGATTCCATTGGAGACATCCCATGGCGCTGGAGCGCACCCTTTCGATCATCAAGCCGGACGCCGTTGCCAAGAACGTCATCGGCGAAATCTACGCCCGCTTCGAGAAGGCCGGCCTGAAGGTCGTGGCCGCCAAGTACAAGCAGCTGTCGCGTCGTGAAGCCGAAGGTTTCTACGCCGTGCACCGCGAGCGTCCGTTCTTCAACGCGCTGGTCGAGTTCATGATCTCCGGCCCGGTGATGATCCAGGCCCTGGAAGGCGAAAACGCCGTCCTGGCCCACCGCGACCTGCTGGGCGCCACCAACCCGAAGGAAGCCGCGCCGGGCACCATCCGCGCCGACTTCGCCGAATCCATCGATGCCAACGCCGCCCACGGCTCGGACTCGGTCGAGAATGCCGCGATTGAAATCGCCTACTTCTTCGCCGCCACCGAAGTCGTTTCGCGCTGAGAGTAATGCCGTGAACGAGGTCGTACAGTCCCCCGCCATCCAGCCGCTGCCGAAGTCGGCACCCACGGCTGGCAAGCAGAACCTGCTCGACCTCGATCGCGCGGGCCTGGAGAAGTTCTTCGTCGAGGTTCTCGGCGAAAAGAAGTTCCGTGCCCATCAGGTGATGAAGTGGATCCACCATCGCTACGTCACCGACTTCGATGAAATGACCGACCTCGGCAAGGTCCTGCGCGCCAAGCTGCAGGCCCATGCCGAGGTGCTGGTTCCCAACATCGTGTTCGACAAGCCCTCCGCCGACGGCACCCACAAGTGGCTGCTGGCGATGGGCGTGGATGGCAAGAACGCCATCGAGACCGTGTACATCCCGGACAAGACCCGCGGCACGCTGTGCGTGTCCTCGCAGGTCGGTTGCGGCCTGAACTGCACGTTCTGCTCCACTGCTACCCAGGGCTTCAACCGCAACCTGACCACCGCCGAGATCATCGGCCAGGTGTGGGTTGCCGCGCGCCACCTGGGCAACGTCCCGCACCAGATGCGCCGCCTCACCAACGTGGTGATGATGGGCATGGGCGAGCCGCTGATGAATTTCGACAACGTCGTGCGCGCCATGAGCGTGATGCGCGACGACCTTGGCTACGGCCTGGCCAACAAGCGCGTGACCCTGTCGACCTCCGGCCTGGTGCCGCAGATCGACCGCCTGTCTGCCGAAAGCGACGTGTCGCTGGCGGTGTCGCTGCATGCGCCGAACGACGCGCTGCGCGAGACCCTGGTGCCGCTCAACAAGAAGTACCCGATCGCCGAGCTGATGGCCTCGTGCGCACGCTACCTGCGCGCCAACAAGCGCCGCGAATCGGTCACCTTCGAATACACCCTGATGAAGGGCATCAACGACAAGCCCGAGCATGCCCGCGAGCTGGCCCGCCTGATGCGCCAGTTCGACAACGCGGTGCAGGCCAAGGATTCGGGCAAGGTCAACCTGATCCCCTTCAACCCGTTCCCGGGTACCCGCTACGAGCGTTCGGAAGAGGCGCACATCCGCGCCTTCCAGAAGATCCTGCTCGACAGCAACGTGCTGACCATGGTCCGGCGTACCCGTGGCGACGACATCGACGCCGCCTGTGGCCAGCTCAAGGGCCAGGTGATGGACCGCACCCGCCGCCAGGCGGAGTTCAACAAGACGCTGCAGGCGGGGAAGGGGAGCGATGCCGCGGCCTGACCGCCTCTGGCTGGTTCTGCTCGCAGGCACGCTGGCCCTCGCGGTCGGCGGCTGCAAATCCCATCCCAAGGCCAAGCTTGGCCCGAGCGAGGCGCCGGTCTACTCCGTCCGTGATCCGGAAGGGGTGCGGCAGCAGGTGCGCTGGCAGGAGTTGCTGACCCTGGCCGGCCGCGACATCCAGGGCGGCAATCTCGATGCTGCCGAGCGCAAGGCGCGCGAAGCCCAGAAGCTGGTGCCGACGGCCCCCGACGGCCTGGTCCTGCTTGCGGGCATCGACGAGCGTCGCGGCCGCAGCCAGCAGGCCGGCGAGAACTTCCGCAAGGCTGCCGAGCTGGCGCCGCAACGTGGCGACGTGCTCAACAACTATGGTGCCTGGCTGTGCCAGCAGGGCCAGGCGGCCGAATCGCTGGTGTGGTTCGATCGTGCCCAGCGGGCGCCGGGCAATCCCGCCGTCGCCGAAGCGCAGTCCAATGCCGGCAGCTGTGCGCTGGATGCAGGCCAGTTCGAGCGTGCCGAGCGCGACCTGCGCGCGGCGCTGTCGGCGCTGCCGGGAAACCCGGTCGCGCTGGAGGCCATGGCCCAGCTCAGCTTCCGCCAGGGCCGCTACATGGAGGCCCGGGCCTTCGCCGAACGTAGGATTGCGGCTGCACCCGCAACGCGTTCCGTGTTACAACTTGCGTCTCAAATCGAAGCGCGGCTGGGTGATCGGGCGGCATCTGACCGCTATCTTCAGCGCATTCGACAGGAATTTCCGCAGGAAGCGGGCTCCTAACTCCAGGGTTGATGCATTGTGATTGATGACCAGACTGTGAGCGCTCTCGAGACTGCGGCCGGCTGCGGCACCCGCCTGCGCCAGGCCCGTGAAGCGGCCGGACTGACCCTTGAGGATGTCGGCTCGCGCCTGCGCATGCCGGTCCAGGTGGTCAGGTCGCTGGAGGAAGAGCAGTGGCAGAAGCTGGGCGCGCCCGTCTTCGTGCGCGGCCAGTTGCGCAGCTACGCGCGCCTGCTCGACGTCGATGTGAGCCAGCTGCTGGAGCAGGCCCAGGTGGGTCCTGTCGTGCCGCCCACCCTGGTCAGCCATACCCATACCCCGCGTGCGCGCCGCATTGCCGAGAATCTCGGCCGGCGCGTGCTGTACGTCGGCATCACCGCCGTGCTGGCCGTGCCGGTGTGGTTCGCCACCCGCGGCCATTTCGATGGCAGTGCCACGCCGTCGCCGAACACGGCCTCGCTGGACGCGATCCCGGCCGCTGTGCCGGTGGCCCCGTCCGCTGCGGGTGTCGAGCCGGCAGCCCCGGCTGAAGTCGCGAGTGCCCCGGCCAGCAAGCCGGCCGCAACCCCGTATGTCGCTTCGCTGTCCCCGGTGCCGCGTTCGGCACCCGCTGCGCCCGCAGCCGCCAATACGCTGGAGATGCAGTTCAGCGGCGACAGCTGGGTCGATATCGGTGGTCCGGACGGCGCCACGGTCGAAAAGGCGCTGATCAAGTCCGGCGAGAGCCGCAGCTTCACGCCGGGCCAGGTGACCCGGGTGACCCTGGGCAACGCCTCGGCGGTCCAGGTTCAGCAGAACGGCGCTATCGTCGATCTGACCCCCTACCAGCGAGCCAACGTGGCACGCTTTCAGGTATCCTCTGAAGGCTCCGTAGTCCCGGTTTCGCACTGAGGCGCGGTTTCACCACCTTCGATTAAACCCAATGGTCCCTCCCGATGGGCGGGGCGAGAGTACGCATGGCGATCGACGATCTGCTCGACGAGCACGAACAAAGTGAACGCGTCCGCAGCTGGCTGCGGAAGAATGGCGCCAGCATCCTCGGTGGCGTAGCCATCGCGATCGGTGCCATTGCCGGCTGGCAGTGGTACCAGAAGGATCAGGGCGGCAAGCTGGCCTCGGCCAACGTGGAATACCAGAAGGCCCTGGTCGGTCTTCAGCAGAACAAGCTCGACGACGCTGCCAAGGCAGTGAAGGCGCTCGAAGCGGGCCCGTCCAGCATCTATGGCGACCTCGCGGCGCTGCAGCTGGCCAAGGCCCAGGTCGACGCCGGCAAGAACGAAGAAGCGCTGGCCACCCTGCGCGCCGTGAAGGTCGAAAGCGACCTGCAGCGCGTGGTCGACCAGCGTGTGGCCCGCCTGCTGGTGGCCACCGGCAAGAGCGACGAGGCGATCAAGCTGCTAGGCAGCGCCACCGACAGCAGCAGCCTGGAAATCCATGGCGATGCGCTGATGGCGCAGGGCAAGCGCGATGACGCCCGCGCACAGTACGAGAAGGCGCTGAAGTCGCTTGACGTGGCAGCGCCGCAGCGGCGCCTGCTGGAAACCAAGGTTATGGATGCCGGCGGCACGGTCGCCGCCCCTGCGGAGTCGGTTTGATGAGTCAGAAGGTCATGATCACCCGCGTCGCCACCGTGCTCCTGATGGGCATGGCCCTGACCGGCTGCAGCACCATGAAGGGCTGGTTCGCCGGCAAGGACGCGGCAGCGAAGAAGGCCCAGGAGCCGGCTGAGCTGGTCAAGTTCGAGCCGAGCGTCAAGGTCAACAAGGCCTGGTCGGTCAACCTCGGCAAGGGCGAGCGCCGCATCGGCGTGCGCCAGGGCCCGGCCGTTGCCAATGGCCACGTGTTCGCTGCGGCGATCACCGGCGGCGTGCACGCCATCGACCTGCAGACCGGCAAGAAGGTCTGGACCTGGGAGCCGCAGAAGGAAAAGAAGAAGCCGAAGCTGCGCCTGTCCGGCGGCCCGGGTGTCGGTGAGAACCTGGTCGTGATCGGCACGCTCGATGGCCAGGTCATCGCCCTGGACATCAATGACGGCAGCGAGAAGTGGCGCGCCCGTGTTCCGGGTGAGGTCATTGCCGCGCCGGCCGTGGCCCAGGGCCTGGTGTTCGTGCGCAGCAACGACGGCCGCGTCACCGCGTTCGATGCCGGCAACGGCACGCAGAAGTGGTTCAACCCGAGCGAACTGCCGGCGCTGACCGTGCGCGGCAACGCGCCGGTGGTCACCGGTCCGGGCGTGTTGTTCATCGGCAAGGACGAAGGCGCGGTTGCCGCGCTGGCCATGCAGGATGGACGTACCCTGTGGGAACAGAACCTTGGCAACGGCGAAGGCCGTACCGAGCTGGACCGCATGGCCGATGTCGACGGTGCTCCGGTGCTGGAGGGCAACACCCTCTTCGTGAGCAGCTTCAAGAACCAGACCATGGCCATCGAAGGCCCGACCGGTCGCCCGCTGTGGGCGCGCGACCATGGCGGTGCAGGTGGCGTGGCGGTGTCGTCGGGCAATGTGTTCGTCACCGACAACAAGGGTGGCGTGTTCGGCCTGGACAAGGCGACCGGCGCTGCCATGTGGTCGCAGACCGAGCTGGCGCGTCGTTCGCTGACCGGCCCGGCGCTGCACGGTGATTACGTGGTCGTCGGCGACTACAAGGGATACGTGCACTGGTTGAAGACCTCCGATGGTGCGATGGCGGCACGGGCGAAGAGTGGCGGTGACGCCCTGCTGGCCCAGCCGGTCGTCGTCGACGGGGTGCTGCTGGTGCAGAACGTGGATGGCAAGCTGACCGCCTTCCGGTTGGCAAATTAAAAATTGGAGTAATCGCGATGCTGCCTTTGGTCGCCCTGGTTGGACGGCCGAATGTCGGCAAGTCGACTATTTTCAATGCGCTTACGCGCACCCGCGACGCGCTGGTCCATGACCAGCCCGGCGTCACCCGTGACCGCAACTACGGCGTCTGCCGCCTCGACGAGGACAACCATTTCCTCGTCGTGGATACCGGCGGTATTGCCGGGGAAGACGAAGGCCTGGCGGGTGCCACCACGCGCCAGGCCCGGGCTGCGGCGGCCGAAGCCGATCTGATCCTGTTCGTCGTCGACGCCCGCGAGGGCACCTCGGCGCTGGACGACGAGATCCTGGCCTGGCTGCGCAAGCTGTCGCGCCCGACGCTGCTGCTGATCAACAAGATCGACGGCACCGACGAGGACAGCGTCCGTTCGGAGTTCGCCCGTTACGGCTTCGGCGAGATGCTGACCGTCTCGGCCGCGCATCGCCAGGGCCTGGACGACCTGCTGGACGAAGTGATCCAGCGCCTGCCGGAAGAAGGCAGCGGCGAAGAGCTGGACAACGATCCGAACCGTATCCGCATCGCCTTCGTCGGACGTCCGAACGTGGGCAAGTCGACCCTGGTCAACCGCATCCTCGGCGAGGAGCGCATGATCGCCTCCGACGTGCCGGGCACCACCCGCGACTCGATCGCGGTGGACCTGGAGCGCGATGGACGTGAGTACCGGCTGATCGATACCGCCGGCCTGCGCCGCCGTTCGCGCGTGGACGAGGTCGTCGAGAAGTTCTCGGTGGTCAAGACCATGCAGTCGATCGAGCAGTGCCAGGTCGCCGTGCTGATGCTGGACGCCACCGAAGGCGTGACCGACCAGGACGCCACCGTGCTCGGTGCCGTGCTCGACGCCGGCCGCGCGCTGGTGATCGCCATCAACAAGTGGGATGGCCTGACCGAGTACCAGCGCGAACAGGCTGAAACCATGCTGTCGCTGAAGCTGGGCTTCGTGCCCTGGGCCGAATCGGTGCGCATTTCGGCCAAGCACGGCTCGGGCCTGCGCGAGCTGTTCCGTGCGGTGCACCGCGCGCACGAATCGGCGAACAAGACCTTCACCACCAGCGAAGTGAACAAGGCGCTGGAAGTGGCGTACGAGACCAATCCGCCGCCGACCATCCGCGGCCACGTCTCCAAGCTGCGCTACGTGCACCCGGCCGGTTCCAACCCGCCGACCTTCATCGTGCACGGCACCCGCCTGAAGGAGCTGCAGGAGTCGTACAAGCGCTACCTGGAGAACTTCTTCCGCAAGCGCTTCAAGCTGATCGGCACGCCGGTGAGCTTCATCTTCCGCGAGGGTACCAACCCGTACGAGGGCAAGAAGAACGTCCTCACCGAGCGGCAGGTCAAGGCCAAGCGGCGCTTGATGAAGCACGTCAAGGGCAAGTGATTCACGGGAAGGCGGCCGCAGGGCCGCCTTTCTTGTCTGTGGTCGTGCCGGCCGCTGGCCGGCAACCCGATGATGCCTGGCGTGTTCACGAGGTTGCCGGCCAGCGGCCGGTACTACCCCTACGTCTACAGTCCTCGATCATGGCGAACTGTTGCGACGAGCGCGGCAATGCGGCAACGCGCATGGGGCGCTGCGGGGCGCGGCCATCATCGATTCGGGCAGCTGCGCCTGCCCCGTGAGGCTTGCCCAGACCAGGGTGGTACCCAGTACCCCTGCCAGGTACGCCACCGACACCGCGCCGATCACCAGGCCCGCGGCATGCTCCAGCCACGGAAGCAATCGGCAACACCCCTGTGCCCAGCGCGGATGGCTGCCGAGCCACGCCATCAGCAGGCCGAGCGACAGCGCGACGCCGCCCAGGCAGGCCACGTAGGCGGCCTTTGTATCCATGTCGGCAACGAGGCCGCTGACCAGGGCTGCAACCGCGAACTGCAGCGTCCAGTTGTTGATGCTGGCGAGCGCCAACAGGCATCCAGCCTCGGCGTGCGGCCAACGGGAGCGGGCCTTCAGGCCCCGGGGCAGCTGCAGGGAAAGCGGAGAGAGGGAGGTCAGCCCGGCGTCGCGCAGGCACATGCCAGCCAGGCGCAGCAGCAGCAGGCAGCCCGCGCACTCCATCGCCAGCGTCCACAGGCCGCGGTTTCCCAGCATGCCCGCCGCAACGAAGGCCGTGGCGCAGATGGTGCCCGCACCGATGGCGATACCGAACGATGCGGCCATGGCGGCGTGCCCGCCCGCGCCCATCGCGGTGCGCAGGATCTTCGCGTGATTCGACGCAGGCAGGAGCATGGCGAAGCCGTACAGCACCGCGACGATGAAGAACTGCTGCACGAAAACCTGCCACCAAACTACAGAAAGTGCCGAGTGTGGGCTGCGCTGGACGCGCCGTATTGAACGCTATTGCGACAGGCGCGAATTACCGGCATCAGCCCAGCCACAGCGACACGGCGATCCATAGCGCCAGCGCAATCATCAGCAGCCCTGCGGCCCGTTCCAGCCACGGCAGGGCACGCGCGAATCGACCCAGCACCCACGGGTGGCCAACCAGCGCGGCAACCAGCAGATCCCATAGCAGGACGATGCCGAACATCCACGCGCCATAGAAGACCTTCGTTGCGGCCTGCGGACCGTTGAGCATCGCCGCCAGCGTCGCGTAGAACAGCGCATTCTTCGGGTTCAGCAGCGCAGACAGGGCGCCCAGCCCTGCCGCCTTCCACCATCCGTGGGCACCACCCGCTGGCGATCCTGGGGCAGCGTCAGATGCCTGCAGCGTCGTCGAACCCGCATGGCGCAGGAACAACGTGCCGAGGTACAGCAGGAACCCGCAGCCCGCCAACTGCACCGCAATGAACCCTGCGCTGCCTGCGCGCAGCATGGCCATTCCGGTGAAAGCGGCCACGATGAAGACGCCATTGCCGACGGCGATGCCTGCGCAGGCGCCACTGGCAGTGCGCCAGCCCGAGGTGATCGCGGTGCGTGCAACGAGGAAGAAGTCGGGGCCGGGTGAGAGCAGGGCGAGAAAATGTACGGTGGCGATGACCAGGAACTGTTCCATCGGGTCCGGCGGCGGCGGCTGGCTGGGGCGCCAGTCTGGGGATGCGCCGCGCGACGGTATTGAACGTTATTGCAGGCTCAGCGCCGGTACTGGCCCGGGGTCGCACCGGCGTGGGCCTTGAAGACCCGCTGGAAATGGCTCTGGTCGGCAAAGCCCAGCGCATGCGCGACCACGGCCAGTGCCTGCCCTTCGCACAGCCGCCGGCGGGCCTCCTGGATGCGCTGGTCGATCTGCCAGGCGTGTGGGGTCAGGCCCGTGGCGCGTCGGAAGGCGCGGATCAGCTGGTAGCGGCTCATGCCTGCCAGCGATGCCAGCTCCTGCAGGGCCGGGGTGTGTTCGAGCCGCTGGCGCAGAACGTCCATCACCGGCTGCAAGCGCTGCTGTAACGCGGCATCTTCAAGCGGGCCGGCGACGGCAACACCATCGTGTTCATCCAGATCGCCGACGAACGCGATCAGGGCCGCTTCCTTGACGCTGACTGGATCGTCGGAGAACAGCGTCTCGTTGAGCTGGCAGTACTGCTGGTAGCGCGGGCGATGGTTGGAAATCCGGATCGGTTCCTGCTGCCAGTCGGGTTCGGGCAGGTCGTCATACTCGGCGCGGACCTCGGCCATCCAGCGCGGGTCCAGATGCAGCATCTGGTAGCTCCAGACCTGGCCGGGCAGGGGGTTGCAGGCGTGCACACGGCCTGCGGGTACGCCGACCAGACTGCCGGGCTGCAGCAGGCGCGGTCCTGCCGCAGCGCCGGTGAACAGGCTGCTGCCGGCGTCCACGGCGCCGATCGAGAAGGTGTCATGGCTGTGCGGGCGATGGCAGGCGCGGCTGTCGCACGCCCGTCGGCTTTCGACGAAGGGCATGCGCGGGTCACGCCAGAATTCGGTGGCAGAGCGCATGCAGCGGTTCCGGGATGCAGGGGCAACGCCCGCATGGTGCCATGTTCGGGGCAGGGCGCGTCGAGGGTGTCTGCGCGATAATGCCGCCATGAGCATCCAAGAGCTTTCCCCCGCGCAGGCACGCGAGCGCCTGGCCCATGGCGCGGTGCTGATCGATGTGCGCGAGGCGCACGAGCGGGCCGGCGGGATGGCCGAGGGCGCGCGCGGCGTGGCCAAGGGCGAACTGCAGGCCGACCCGGCCGCACACCTGCCGCGGCACGACCAGGAGATCCTGCTGATCTGCCAGAGCGGCAAGCGCTCGGCCGATGCCGCGCAGTTCCTGCTGCAGGCCGGCTACACAAACGTCGCTTCCGTGACGGGCGGTACCGTGGCCTGGCGCGAGCAGTCGCTGCCGCTGGTGCAGCCGCTGGCCAGCGCCGCCGACCGCGACTTCTACGACCGCTATTCGCGCCACCTGCTGTTGCCGCAGGTGGGCGAGGCCGGCCAGCGCCGGCTGCAGCAGTCGCGCGTGCTGGTGCTGGGCGCGGGTGGGCTGGGCGCACCGGCGGGGTTCTACCTGGCCGCCGCCGGGGTAGGGCACCTGCGCTTCGCCGATCACGATCGCGTGGAGCGCAGCAACCTGCACCGGCAGATCGTGCATACCGAAGCCAGCGTGGGCCAGCTCAAGGTCGATTCCGCGCGTGAGCGGCTGCTGGCGCTCAACCCCTCGATCGAGGTCGAGGCGGTGCCGGAGCGGGTCACCTCCGAGAACGTGGATGCGTTGCTGGACGGCGTGGACGTGGTGCTGGACGGCTCGGACAACTTCCCGCTGCGCTACCTGCTCAACGACGCCTGCATCAAGCACGCGATACCGATGGTGTACGCCGCCATCGAGCGCTTCGATGGCCAGGTAAGCGTGTTTGACGCCGGCCGCCAGCGCGGCGTGGCGCCGTGCTACCGCTGCCTGTTCCCGGAGCCACCGCCGCCGGAGTTCGCGCCGAACTGTTCCGAGGCCGGTGTGCTGGGCGTGCTGCCTGGCCTGGCCGGCGTGCTGCAAGCGACCGAGGTGCTGAAGCTGCTGCTGGGCATCGGTGAACCACTCGTCGGTCGGCTGCTGCGCTTCGACGCGCTGGGCATGCGCTTCCGCGAGACCGGCATCCGGCCGGACCCGCAGTGCCGGGTGTGCGCGCCGGACGTGCCATTCCCGGGGTATATCGATTACGCCGCGTTCTGCCGGGGTGGGTGAGGCTGGCCGGGGAATGCCTTGGTAGATGCCGACCTTGGTCGGCGTTTTCGTGCCAACCAAGGTTGGCACCTACCGAAGCGGGTGCATGGTGGCACCCACCGACGCGAATGCATGGTTTCGGGATGATGCCGGGGGTCACTCCCTGCATCGTTCCACCTCCAAGACAATCCGGCGCAACATGCGTGCTATTGCCGTCATCGGCATTGCTCTATTGTTGAACCCGATTCTGGATCTTGGGGAACACACCGCATGGCGGTAGAAGCAGCGACCAGCGAGCTGGTCAAAGTCGTCGCCCTGTTGGGCGCGGCGGTGGTGATGGTGCCCCTGTTCCGCCGGGCCGGCCTGGGCTCGGTGCTGGGCTACTTCGCCGCTGGCCTGGCGATCGGACCGTTCGGGCTGGGCTGGTTCTCAGACCCGCAGGCGATCCTGCATACCGCCGAGCTCGGCGTGGTGATGTTCCTGTTCGTGATCGGCCTGGAAATGCGGCCCTCGCATCTGTGGAGCCTCCGCAAGGAAATCTTCGGGCTGGGCACGCTGCAGATCGTTACCTGTGCGGTGGTGCTGACCAGCATTGCCAAGTTGTTCGGCCTGCCCTGGCAGGTGGCCTTCATCGGTGCCACCGGCTTCGTGCTCACCTCCACCGCAGTGGTGATGCAGTTGCTGGCCGAGCGCGGTGACATCGCGCTGCCGTCGGGGCAGAAGATCGTCTCCATCCTGCTGTTCGAAGACCTGCTGATCGTGCCGCTGCTGGCGCTGGTGGCCTGGATGGGCCCGAGCGCGGGCAGCGCCGATGGCGAGGGTTCGCGTTGGCTGTCGGTGGCGATCGGCGTCGGCGCCATCGTTGGCCTGGTGCTGGTCGGCCGCTTCCTGCTCAACCCACTGTTCCGCGTGCTGGCCGAATCGAAGGCGCGCGAGGTGATGACCGCCGCCGCGCTGCTGGTGGTGCTGGGTGCGGCGTTGCTGATGCAGCTGTCCGGCCTGTCGATGGCGATGGGCGCGTTCCTGGCCGGCGTGCTGCTGAGCGAATCGACCTTCCGCCACCAGATCGAAGCGGACATCGAACCGTTCCGCGGCATCCTGCTCGGCCTGTTCTTCCTCAGCGTGGGCATGGCGCTGGACCTGGGCGTGGTGGCTGGCAACTGGCAGCTGATCCTCGGCCTGGTGCTGGCGCTGATGGCAGCCAAGGCGCTGTGCATCTACGTAGTCGCGCGCATCATGGGCAGCGACCACGCGCAGGCGCTGGATCGTGGCGTGCTGATGGCGCAGGGCGGCGAGTTCGCCTTCGTGCTGTTCTCTGCCGCCGCATCGGCCGGCGTGATCAACCTGGAGATCAATGCCAACTTCACCGCCGTGGTGGTGCTGTCGATGGCGCTGACCCCGCTGGTGGTGCTGCTCTACAAGCGCGTGGCGCCGAAGCCGACGGTGAACATGGACGGCGTGGACGAGGCCGAGGGTCTGTCCGGCAGCGTGCTGCTGATCGGCTTCGGCCGCTTCGGCCAGGTCGCCAGCCAGTCGCTGCTGGCGCGCGACGTGGACGTGACCATCATCGACAACGATGTGGAGATGATCCAGAGCGCGGCGCGCTTCGGTTTCAAGATCTACTACGGCGACGGTACGCGACTGGACGTGCTGCATGCCTCGGGCGCGGCCACCGCACGTGCGATTGCGGTGTGCGTGGACAAGGCCGAGGCCGCCGACCGCATCGTTGAACTGGTGTCGCACGAGTTCCCGCAGGCCAAGCTGATGGTGCGCTCGTTCGACCGCGAACATTCGCTGCGGCTGATCCATGCCGGCGTCGATTTCCAGATCCGCGAGACGTTTGAATCGGCGGTGTTGTTCGGCCAGGCCGCGCTGGTGGAGCTGGGTGCGGATGAGGACGACGCGATCGAGATTGCCGAGCAGATCCGCCGCCGCGATGCCGAGCGCTTCGAGCTGGAAATTGCCGGTGGTGGTCTGAATGCTGGCGCCAAGATGGTGTTTGGCAACTCCGGCCAGGGCGTACCGACGCCGACGCCGTTCACCGCGCCGAAGCGGGCGAGCAAGACGTTGAACCCGCAGGACGTGCCGGAAGAGGAAGAGTAAAGCCCGGTAGTGCCGGCCGCTGGCCGGCAGATACGGAATCGTTCCGACGTCATGAGGTTGCCGGCCAGCGGCCGGCACTACCCGGGTCGGGAATTGCCGAAGCCGGCGGTTGGTAGTGCCGGCCGCTGGCCGGCAGATGCGCAAACGTTCCGACGTCATGAGGTTGCCGGCCAGCGGCCGGCACTACCGTGTGAGGAATTGCCGAAGCCGATGGTTGGTCGTGCCGGCCGCTGGCCGGCAGATACGGAAGCGTTCCGACGTCATGGGGTTGCCGGCCAGCGGCCGGCACTACCGTGCGGGGAATTGCCGAAGCCGGTGGTTGGTAGTGCCGGCCGCTGGCCGGCAGATATGGAAGCGTTCCGACGTCAGGAGGTTGCCGGCCAGCGGCCGGCACTACCGTGCGGGGAATTGCCGGAGCCGGAGGTTGGTAGTGCCGGCCGCTGGCCGGCAGATACGGAAACGTTCCGACGTCATGGAGTTGCCGGCCAGCGGCCGGCACTACCGTGAGGGGAATTGCCGAAGCCGGTGGTTGGTAGTGCCGGCCGCTGGCCGGCAGATACGGAATCGTTCCGACGTTATGAGGTTGCCGGCCAGCGGCCGGCACTACCCGCGCGGGGAATTGCCGAAGCCGGCGGTTGGTCGTGCCGGCCGCTGGCCGGCAGATACGGAAACGTTCCGACGTCATGGAGTTGCCGGCCAGCGGCCGGCACTACCGGCGTGCGGCGGTGGGCGAGGGGGCCTGAATCAGGGACAATAGCGTCCCCGCCGCCCCACGCCCGCTCCCGATGACCGATTCCGCCTCCCAGCATCCTGCCCGCATCCTTGATGGCCGCCGCATCGCCGAGGACCTGCTCGACAGCCTGAAGGTGCGCGTCGACGCCCGCGTGGCCGCTGGCGGCAGCCGTCCGGGCTTGGCCGTGGTGCTGGTCGGTGGCGACCCGGCCTCGACGGTGTACGTGCGCAACAAGCGCCGTGCCGCCGAGAAGGTCGGCATCGAAGCACACGACTACGATCTGCCGGCCGGTACCACCGAGGCCGAGCTGCTCGACCTGATCGACCAGCTCAACGCCGATCCGAAGATCAACGGCATCCTGATCCAGCTGCCGCTGCCGGGCATCCCCGACGCGCGCCGGCTGATCCAGCGCATCGACCCGCGCAAGGACGTGGACGGTTTCCACCCGGAGAACGTCGGCCACCTGGCCCTGCGTGAATTCGGCCTGCGCCCGTGCACGCCGCGCGGCATCACCACGCTGCTGGGCCACACCGACCAGCCGGTGCGCGGCCGCAACGCCACCATCGTGGGCGTGAGCAACCACGTCGGCCGCCCGATGGGCCTGGAGCTGCTGATTGCCGGCTGCACCGTGACCAGTTGCCACAAGTTCACCCCCAAGGACGTGCTGGAACAGGCCGTGCGCAACGCCGACATCCTGGTGGTGGCGGTGGGCCGCCCGGGCATCGTGCCGGGCGAATGGGTGAAGCCGGGCGCGGTGGTGATCGACGTGGGCATCAACCGGTTGGACGACGGCCGGCTGGTGGGCGACGTCGGGTTTGAGGCTGCGGCCCAGCGGGCGAGCTGGATCACCCCGGTGCCGGGTGGCGTGGGCCCGATGACCGTGGCCACGCTGATGCAGAACACCTTGGAAGCGGCGGAAGCGCTGAGCTGACCTGCGATTGGGGAGATCTGCTGTTGGTGGGTGCCGACCGTTGGTCGGCACAATGCCGGGGTAGGCCGATGACCCGCTCCTGGTAGGTGCCAACCTTGGTTGGCACGATCCGTCCGGCACCTGGACCCCAGGTGGGGTGAAGGCCTCTGGCTGTTTGTGCCAACCAAAGTTGGCACCTACCAAAGGCGCTCCAGGGCTGGCCCGAGTGATCCTCTTAAGGTGGGTGCCGACCGTTGGTCGGCACAATGCAGGAGACACAGGTGTCTGAAGGGTAGTGCGGACCAACGGTCCGCACCCACCAAAGGCAGGCCGATGACTCGCTCCTGGTAGGTGCCAACCAAGGTTGGCACCTACCAAAGGCAGTATGCCGCCGGCCCGGATGGCCCCCTGAACCAATCGCCGCCCGCGCGACACTGCGTCGCATCTACCCCCTGCCACAGGGCGCGAAAAAGGGGTAAAATGTCGCGCTTCCCCACATCTCGGGTATGCCGATGCTGCGCATCCAGGCTGAAGCACTCACTTACGACGACGTCTCGCTCGTCCCCGCCCACTCGACCATCCTGCCCAAGGACGTCAACCTCGAAACGCGGTTGACTCGCGACCTGAAGCTGAAGCTTCCGATCCTGTCCGCAGCCATGGATACCGTCACCGAAGCCCGCCTGGCCATCGCCATGGCACAGCTCGGCGGCATGGGCATCATCCACAAGAATCTCAGCCTGGAACAGCAGGCCGCGGAAGTGGCCAAGGTCAAGAAGTTCGAGGCCGGTGTCATCCGCGACCCGATCACTGTCGGTCCGGAAACCACCATCCGCGACGTGCTGGCCCTGACCCAGGCGCACAACATCTCCGGCGTGCCGGTGGTGGGCAGCGACGGCCAGCTGGCCGGCATCGTGACCCACCGCGATATGCGCTTCGAGACCGAACTGGATGATCCGGTCCGCCACATCATGACCAAGAAGGATCGCCTGATCACGGTCAAGGAAGGCGCCGCGTCTGACGAAGTGCTGCAGCTGCTGCACCGCAACCGCATCGAAAAGGTGCTGGTGGTCAACGATTCGTTCGAACTGCGTGGCCTGATCACCGTCAAGGACATCCAGAAGAACACCGACTTCCCGAACGCTGCCAAGGATCTGTCGACCCGCCTGCTGGTCGGCGCTGCCGTCGGCGTGGGTGGCGACACCGATCGCCGCGTGGAAGCGCTGGTCGCCGCCGGCGTGGACGTGATCGTGGTCGATACCGCGCACGGCCACTCGCAGGGCGTGCTGGACCGCGTCAGCTGGGTCAAGAAGAACTTCCCGAACGTGCAGGTCATCGGTGGCAACATCTGCACCGGCGAAGCCGCACTGGCGCTGCTGGACAGCGGCGCGGACGCGGTGAAGGTCGGCATCGGCCCGGGCTCGATCTGCACCACGCGCGTCGTCGCCGGCGTTGGCGTGCCGCAGGTCACCGCCATCGACCTGGTGGCCGAAGCGCTGCAGGACCGCATCCCGCTGATCGCCGACGGTGGCATCCGCTACTCGGGCGATATCGGCAAGGCGCTGGCCGCCGGTGCCTCGACCATCATGGTCGGTGGCCTGCTGGCCGGTACCGAGGAATCGCCGGGCGAGACCGAGCTGTACCAGGGCCGTTCGTACAAGAGCTACCGCGGCATGGGTTCGCTGGCCGCCATGGAAAAGGGTTCGAAGGACCGCTACTTCCAGGACGCCGCCACCGCCGACAAGCTGGTGCCGGAAGGCATCGAAGGCCGCGTGCCGTACCGCGGCCCGGTGGGCGGCATCATCCACCAGCTGATGGGCGGCCTGCGCGCCACCATGGGCTACGTGGGCTGCGCCACCATCGAAGACATGCGCAGCAAGCCCAAGTTCGTGAAGATCAGCGGCGCCGGCCAGCGTGAGAGCCACGTCCACGACGTGACCATCACCAAAGAGCCGCCGAACTACCGCGCCTGACGCGGGCCGGGCAAAGAGGAACGAGGAAGCTGATTCCCGTTCCTCTTTCTCTATCTGCTGTTGAAAAAGTATTCGAAGTTTTCGTTTTCCCTACTGCATTGCCAGGGCGCCATGACCAACATCCATAACGACAAGATCCTGATCCTCGATTTCGGCGCGCAGTACACGCAGCTGATCGCCCGCCGCATCCGCGAGCTGGGCGTCTACTGCGAAATCTGGGCCTGGGACCACAACCCGGCCGAGATCGCCGCGTTTGGCGCCAAGGGCATCATCCTGTCCGGTGGCCCGGAATCGACCACGCTGCCGGGCGCCCCGGCCGCGCCGCAGGAGGTGTTCGACAGCGGCCTGCCGATCTTTGGCATCTGCTACGGCATGCAGACCCTGGCCGCGCAGCTGGGCGGTGCCACCGAAGCGGCTGACCAGCGCGAATTCGGCCACGCCGAAGTGAACGTGATCAACCCCGATGCGCTGTTCAAGGGCCTGAGCGACCACGGCGGCGAGCCGAAGCTGAATGTCTGGATGAGCCACGGCGACCACGTCTCCGTTGCGCCCCCGGGCTTCACCGTCACCGCCACCACCGACCGCATTCCGGTGGCCGCCATGGCCAACGAAGAAAAGCGCTGGTACGGCGTGCAGTTCCACCCGGAAGTGACCCACACCCTGCAGGGCCAGGCGCTGCTGCGCCGCTTCGTGGTGGACGTGTGTGGCTGCCAGACCCTGTGGACCGCCGCCAACATCATCGACGATCAGATCGCCCGGGTGCGCGAACAGGTGGGCGATGACGAAGTGATCCTGGGCCTGTCCGGCGGTGTCGATTCGTCCGTGGTGGCGGCGCTGCTGCACAAGGCCATCGGCGAGAAGCTGACCTGCGTGTTCGTGGATACCGGCCTGCTGCGCTGGCAGGAAGGCGACCAGGTGATGGCGATGTTCGCCGAGCACATGGGCGTGAAGGTGGTGCGCGTGAATGCCGCCGACCGTTACTTCGCCGCGCTGGAAGGCGTGAGCGACCCGGAAGCCAAGCGCAAGATCATCGGCAACCTGTTCGTTGAGATCTTCGACGAAGAATCGAACAAGCTGAAGAACGCCAAGTGGCTGGCGCAGGGCACCATCTACCCGGACGTGATCGAGTCGGCCGGCAGCAAGACCGGCAAGGCGCATGTGATCAAGAGCCACCACAACGTGGGCGGCCTGCCGGAGCACATGAAGCTGGGCCTGGTGGAGCCGCTGCGCGAGCTGTTCAAGGACGAAGTGCGTCGCCTGGGCGTTGAGCTGGGCCTGCCGCGCACCATGGTCTACCGCCATCCGTTCCCGGGCCCGGGCCTGGGCGTGCGTATCCTGGGTGAAGTGAAGCGCGAGTACGCCGAGCTGCTGGCCAAGGCCGATGCCATCTTCATTGATGAGCTGCGCAAGGCGGACCTGTACGACAAGACCAGCCAGGCGTTTGCCGTGTTCCTGCCGGTGAAGTCGGTTGGCGTGGTGGGCGACGCGAGGGCTTATGAGTGGGTGATTGCGCTGCGGGCCGTGGAGACGATTGACTTCATGACGGCGCATTGGGCGCATCTGCCCTATGAGTTCCTGGGTACGGTGAGCAACCGGATCATCAATGAGTTGCGGGGGGTGTCGCGGGTGGTTTATGACATCTCGGGGAAGCCGCCGGCTACTATTGAGTGGGAATGAGTTGAAAGAACGAGGGCGCCGAGAGGCGCCCTTGTTGTTTGGAGCATCTATCATCTTCTGTGCGGGATCAGCGTGGTGCTTGCTGGAATGTATTACTTGGCAAGCTTTTGGCGTTGTAGCCCGAAACTACGAGGGGGGGGGGCTTAGATTAGGGGGAGAATTATCTTCTGACAGGCCGGTCGGTGAGTGGGTGATCGGTATGGCGTAATCATGGCGTGTTGCCTCCGCGTTCCTTCATACCGTTGACGAATTGAAAGGCCTGACGCAACACTGAACAAATGCTGCGCTGTCGGTGGTGTTCCGCGCTGGAGTTATTAGGGAGGAAGAAGGATGAATTCGACTCCACGGCATTCAGGCCGAGGCCAAGCCTTCACAAGGTGCGTAAGGGTGCATGCGCTAGGAGGAACGCTGTGGGCCCTGTTTGGCGTCAGTGCGCTGTTGATGTTTAAAGCCAGCGAGGAACCATTGATCGGTCCATTGCAGGGCACTTGGATCGAGGTCGTCTTGACGTCGTTTCCTGTTGGAAATCAGATTGTTTTCAACATGGCGATTGGCGTTCTCGTCAGTCAGATTATGTATATGCTCGTGGTTTGGTTGCCGGCAAATGCCAAACGAAAGCGAATCCGAAAGAACCTTCAGCACCACTATGCTCTATTCAAAGAGCAGTGTATTTACCAACTGCTGTTCGCGAGCGATGGGGCTGCTGACCCTAAGGTGGTTGAAGATCTTGCGGACATCAAGAAATTTAGGGCCTACTTCGCTGCCATCGGGCCGTCCGGTGGAGAGAAGTGGTACGACGTTATGAATGGTCTGGAGGCAGGGCACGTCAGCTCCATCGTCGTAGAATTGGGAATCTTGGCTGAGGAGCTGAAGTACACGCTCGCCGCGATAGATGTTGGCGAAGACGAAGTCTATGCTTTTCTCAAAAGGCTGAACCGCGCGATTGTAGTTCTTCGAGATGGATCCGAAAACTCGGACGTCGAGTATCTGGCCAACTTCCTTTGGGAATTGTTTGCCGGTTGGTCCGTGGTCACTGGCTACCAGGACGGAGATTTTGTTATGGATCGGATAGATAAATTATGAATTGATCCTTCGCTGCTGTGAATTCACTGGATATCATATAAGGAGGTTGTTTCTTGCGATTGGCGGTTCCGGGGGGGGATACTTCGTCGTAATCGCTGCGGTCGGTTAGCCGGGCTTAGTCGTTATGTGGTTACCCTTGCAAATCCATATGGAGTGGTATTGTGAGTGAATCTTCGGAGATTCCAGAAGAACTAATTGCAATTGCCTGCAGTCGCTGCTTCAAGAATCGTGGCCTGATACTCGATGCCATGCAATATGGCAGAGAGGAGGTGGGATTATGTCCCAATTGCGGACGGGGGGATGGCATCAAACTTGGCAGAGCGCCTCTGGCCTACCTGGCCGAACGCTTCTTCGTCGACGGATCCTTCCACAAGTATGACTTTGGAGGAGCTCCTGCCATTCAGTTGAACGAACACCAGAAAACCAGCATCGATATTGATGCTGTGCTGACGGATGACATAGGAGTTTTCGAGAGGCTGCTGGGAGTGGGGTTCTTCTATTATGGCCCTCGGCTGTGGATGATTGGCGAGGTTGAGCCACTGAAAGCCCTACTAGATGACGGGAAGCGTACAGCCGTCATTGAGCGGATCATGGCCGAGTACCCGACAAGGACGGTCGGGACGGATGAGACGTTCTATCGAGTGCGGAAGAGTCCCGGCTCAGTTATCAATCCCCTCGAATACGACACGCCACCCTCAAACGTCCCGCAGGATGGACGACTAAGTTCCGATGGATTGCCGGTCATGTATGCCTCTCCTTTGATCGACTTGTGCGTGCATGAGTGCCGTTACACCATAGAGGACGACTTGTTCGTCGCCTCCCTTAATCCACGACGTCAACTGCGCCTCCTAGACCTGACGGTAGTTCTGGAGGAGGATGCGACAGAGTTCGAAAGTCTCGACATGGCGGTCCATATGCTCTTTCTTGGCGGCAGGGGGGCCTACGACGCAGCGCGGGCGATTGCGCGTGCAGCCAAGGACGGTGGCTACGATGGTCTGGTGTATCCCTCGTACTTTAGTAGTCACTATCACGGTGAGAGACCATTCCAGACCGTCTATGGAATAACTCGCCGTCGGTTCAGCGGCGCCGAGGCTTATGAGCGGTCATTGAGCGTCCCCAATCTGGCTCTGTTTGGCTATCCAATCGCAGAGGGAATGGTGGAGGTCGATAGTATTAATCGTTTAGTGATCAACCGTGTGGCTTATGAATTCCATCATGGACCAGCAATCGCCTAGTCTCACATGGAAATTCACGTGCACAATAAACTATTCTGCCTCGAAGTATCCGACGAAGCACTCGGAGACTTTCGACGCTGAGGGGGTGATGGTGCCCTGATGTATGCTGACCGAGGCGCGCAAGGCTGGGCTCGGCTGGCTGTAAACTCTTTCCAGTGTTGCAATCACAGCTTCGTTGCGAAGAGTAGATGCCATGGTGCCGCTATTGCCATGTCGGAAGGGCATCATGGACGGCAATGGATGCTCGGTGAGGTGCAGGGCCTGGGGGCAGCTACGAAGCTTGACGTTGGCTTCTGGCATGGAATGGAATGATCAAGGAGGGATTGTGGATACGACGATCAAAGACGTTCTGGAGGTAGGGGCCGCCATAGCGGGAATTCTTGGATTTGCCGCAGGCGTATTCTTGTACATCGTGAAGATGGTGCGGCGAATGCGAAGCAAGGCGCGAGTGATTTCTCCGGTAGGTCGCGAGCAAGAGAGGCCGGCCCAAGTGCAGCGGGCCTCCAAGGGCGGGGTCGCGATTCAGGCGGGACGCGATATCAAGGTGAGCGGTGAGTTGAATTCAGGCCATGCGAGGGAAAATCATGACCAGTAACGATCAGAGTCAGACGTCGACTGAAAATTCGACTGCCCTTCAGGCGGGAAGGGATATCAATTTTCAGCAGGGAATGACATATCAAGACGTTAGGCAGGTGGCGCACGACCTTTTTGAGGCTAACTTCTATCGACTCTCAGCTGTCGCCCGGGAGGAGGCTACCCGTCGGGCAGAATACATAACAGAGAAATTCATAAGTAGACTTATGAATGAGAATCCGTCTGGCTTCAGTCAAGCTAATGATCCTTCTTTCCAGCATGCTCTCTACACGGTACAAAAGGAGCACGCTAGAGCCGGGGATGAAAATTTGGCTGATTTGCTTGTTGATCTATTGGTTGATCGATCAAAGCAGGAGCAGAGAGATCTCCTTCAGCTGGTTTTGGACGAATCGTTGGCAACTGCCCCCAAGCTGACCGAAGGTCAGTTGGCAAATCTTGCAGTGGTCTTCGTGCTTCGATACACAGAAAGTGTCGGAATTAAGTCTGATAATGCACTGGGGGCATATCTAGATAGATATATACTTCCATTTGTGGAGGCGCTGGCGGTAAGCGATTCCTCGTTCACATATCTGGAATTTGCCGGGTGTGGATCAACATCTTTGCTAATGGAGATTTCCGTGGAGGGCATCCTCCTGAAGGACTACCCTGCATTGTTTGTTGCAGGTCTTTCTCGCGATGAAATTGAAGAGATGGGTTTCTCTGGTGGTGTGGATTCGCGAATCTTCATTCCTTGCCTGAATGATGCAAGTAAGTATCAGGTTGGTGTAATGCGATACGCGGATATCGAGCCCGATCTTTCTCGTCAGGGTATTCCGCTGGATGTTATTGATCGGGTAAAATCAATCTATCAGCGGAATCTAATGACTGAAGAGGAAGTTCGGGCCAAGGTGTTGAGAATTCGTCCGGCGACTGAGGTGCTATTCCAAAAGTGGTCAAATTCAGCAATGAAGTCTCTTTCACTCACTAGTGTTGGGAGTGCCATCGGACATGCAAATGTAAAGCGTTTGGTTGGTAGTTTTGGTGGGCTCGAGAATTGGGTTAACTAGTTGTATTTAAGTTCGACCGAGTGTTGTGCCCGGCATCTGCATTTGAATTGGTGTGCATTTTGAGTTTTTCTCTTGGTTACTAAAGTGCTTGCGTTGCATCTGGCTTGATGTGCGTATGTGAGGTCTGCCGGCGCTTAGAAGTCGAACTTGGAGCAAATTCAGTGTTTGCGCATCGCATTTTGAAGCCTTCGCTTGTTGTTCTATCCGCGAGTGAGTTGATCTTGAAGGACTATTGGCCTCACTCCGGCCTAACCTCATGACATGCCCACTCAACCAACCCCCGGCAAGCCAGAAACAACCCATCAACCACCCCCTCATCCAAATGCCGCTCCGGCTCCGCTGCCACCCGGCAGCGGTCCGCCGCGTGCAGCAGCTCCAGCACCGTCAGCGCTCCCACCATCGCGCGCTCGCTCCTCGCCAGGCTCACGCGGCGGCCGGGTGACACGTCGTTCTCCGGCCAGGGCAGTCCATCGGCGCCCTCGCAGCCGCGCATGCGCTCGAGGATGCCGAGCAGGGAGTTCAGGTCGGGTCGTGAGGTGTCGTCGTTGATGGGTTCAACAACGGTGTACGAGGAGAAGGTGTCGGATTCGTTCATGGCGTCGGCTTCCGTGGCTGTGCTTAACAGCGCCACCGTGAAGAGGTGGCGGACGATGCGTGGCTGCAAACCGGTTGATGCAGCGCTATTGGCCGGTGAGTCCGAAGACTCCCACGCACCGCCCGCCAGAAAGGCCGACGGATTGCCCGCCGGCACCGGTTAAGGACGGTGCCGACGGGCAAGCGTAAACAACTTGCGCGTGCATCAAACGGGTTTGCAGACCCGGGGCCACCCGTTGTCGGTGGCGCGCCATGGTGTTTACGCAGCCGCCTCGAATGCCAATAGAAATTCGCGAAGGAAACGCGGAATCCGAAAGCGAAGAACTATTGTTGCACGCACCTCTCGTGCAGCACGCGACGCCAGCAGACGCATTCGCGCAACTGCTTTGCTGATGGCGATTCAAACTGGCGCAATCGCCCACGCTACAAGCGAATAGCGCGACAGCCTGCTTTGCAACAGTTCTTAGTCCGCCTCGCCAAGCAACGGCGCGCGATCAGCCGCATAGCCCGAAAAGCGGTTCAAACCCGACACCATTAATAAGGCTCCCGGCTTCAACCGATGCCATCCTCAGCCGCATTCCCCACCAGCAACTCAATCATCGCCCGTGCCGCTGCCGACTGCCGCCGATGCGGCGCATAGATCACCGAGAACGGCCTGGACCGCCCGCGCAACTGTGGCAGCACTTCCACCAGTTGCCCACGCTGCAACCGCTCGCGCACGATGAACGCATAGCTCTGGCAGATGCCGATGCCCTGTTCGGCCAGCGACACCACGCCCAGCACATCGTCGGAGGTCTCGATGGACGAACGCGGCAGCCAGTCCACGTCGCGCCCGCCGTCGCGGAACACCCACGGCGCCAGCCGCCCGGTACGCGGCATCACAAACGGCAGGCACAGGTGCTGCTGCAGGTCGTCCAGCGTCTGCGGCGTACCCCGGCGCAGCAGGTAGTCCGGCGAAGCCACCAGCACCAAAGGCGCGTCTTCCAGCTTCCGCCCCACCAGCCCGCTGTCCGGCAGCTGGCCCAGGCGGATGGCGAGGTCGAAGCCTTCGGCCACCAGGTCCACGTTGCGGTTGGTGATGTTCAGTTCCACCTGCACCTGGGGGTACTGCTGCGCAAAGCGCGCCAGCACGGGCGGCAGCCGGTAGTGGCCATAGGTGGTGGGCACGCTCAGGCGCACGCGGCCGGCCAGCGCACCGTCCTGGGCCAGTACGTCGCGCTCGGCGTCGTCGAGCAGGCCGAAGGCGGTGCGCACCTGTTCCAGGTAGAGTCGCCCGGCGTCGGTCAGGCCCACGCGGCGGGTGGTCCGCTGCAGCAGCTGCCGGCCCAGCCGCGCTTCCAGGCGGGTGGCCGCGCGGCTCAGCACCGAGGGCGTGGTGGACAGCGCCACCGCACCGGCCGTGAACGAGCCGTGCTCGACCACCGCCAGGAACACCTCCACATCGCCCAGGTAGTCGAACTTGCGGCTCATTTGACTCTCCGGGGAACAGATGTTTTGCGATGGGGCCAATTTATCGCCGCTGGGGCGATGAATAAAGTGGGGGCCATTCCCCGATAGGAGCTCCCCCATGAACCTGATGACCCGGCTGGCCGCAGCGCTGGCCCTGACCCTGGCCGCCACCGGCGCGCATGCCGCCAACGTGCTGGTGGTGCTGTCCGACGAAAACCACCTGGACCTGAAGGACGGCAAGGTGCTGTCCACCGGCTTCTATCTCAACGAGCTGATGCAGCCGGTCAAGCTACTGCTGGACGCGGGCCACGAGGTGACCTTCGCCACGCCGCATGGGCGGGCGCCAACGGTGGATGCGTCCTCGGTGACGCCGGCGTACTTCGGCAACGATGCCGCGCAGCTGACGCTGCACAAGGAGTTGCTGGAGAAGCTGGCGCTGACCTCGCCGACGGCCTCGCCGGTGGTCAGCCTGGCGCGCGTCGAGCAGCAGGGCTATGCGCGTTTCGATGCGGTCTACATTCCCGGTGGCCACGCGCCGATGCAGGACCTGCTGAAGAGCCCGGCGCTGGGCCGGCTGCTGGCCGACTTCCACCAGCGCAACAAGACCACCGCGCTGGTCTGCCACGGGCCGATCGCGCTGCTGTCCACGCTGCCGGATGCTGCGGGTTTCGTGGCAACGCTGGACGCGGGTGCGATGCCGGCTACGCCGAAGTGGATCTACAGCGGCTACCAGATGACGGTGATCAGCAACCAGGAAGAAGAACAGGCCAAGCCGCTGCTGGGCGGCGGTGAGATGAAGTTCTACCCGCAGACTGCATTGCAGCGGGCGGGTGCGAAGTTCAGCAGCAATGCCACGCCGTGGACCGGGCACGTGGTGGTGGACCGCGAGCTGATTACCGGGCAGAACCCGGCGTCGGCGCTGGAGGTGGGGCAGCGGTTGGTGGAGCGGTTGAAGTAAGGCGGGGTCTGCATCGCATGCGGCGCCGTGGCACCATGGCGGACTGGCCTCGTCCTTATGGGCGAGGTTGGTTTTCCAGGGAAGCCCTTCAATACGACATGCGAACGTCCATTCTCTTCACTCTCTCCGTCCTGTGCCTGACCTTGCTGTCTGGTTGCGCCAGCGGACCGGATTACCATCATTCCAATCGCGAGATCACCAGCGCATTCGTGGCCGACGACGGCAAGCTGTACCTGCTGCCGGTCTATGACGAGCCGATGCGCTTTGATGCGGCGCCGTTCCGTGATTACCGCGCCCTGATGGACAGCCCGCTGCGCGAGGCCGTGGTCTGCGCGCAGCTCTACTTCCGTGAGGACTGGCGCGTGCCGGCCGACCGGAGCAAGGTGCATGGCAGCTACGCGCTGCTGCTGCGGCCGGAGCAGGTGACGCCCGAACAGGCGGCGCAGTTCAAGCTGGAGCGGTTGGAGATCAGCCCGCGGGTGGCCAAGGCCATCGCTGCGTTGACGCGCCAGCCGTACATCCTTGAAGCCCGAAGCCGCTACGAGCTGGCGGCCAACCCGGACTGCAATCTTTCCAGGCAGGGCGGCAGCTATTACAGCGCGCTGTTCGAGAGTGATGGCGAGCGGGTGAAGCTGCCGGACGCTGCGGCGCTGGCCGCGAAGGCGAAGCTGCCGCAGTCGATTACCGCGCGTGCTGAGCGTATCCGGCCGGACGATACGGATAAGCCTGGGGTTGGGACGGCGGCCGGAAAGGTGCTGGGTGCAGCGTTGGTGCCGGTGGCGGTTCCGGTGTTTGTGTTGAGCCTGCCGTTCCTGGGGCCGGATCATTGGAAGTGAAAAGGCGTTGAAGCCAGAGCATCCACGCGTGGCGTGGATCTGCCCGGGCCTCGTCAGTGCCTGAACATTCATCCTGGAGATCTGTGTGCCAAGCACGCTGGAAACTGTTTTGAAGACTGCAGGCTTCATTGTCCTCGCAGCACTTCCGTTGCTGATCCTTTGGTTCATCCTGCGGCGAATGTCAGCGACCGCACGTTCTGCATTGGGATCAGGGTTGCGTTTGAATCCCCCTCGCCGGATTTCCGGTAAGTCCATGACCCTGGTGATGGTGGATGGAAAAGAGGATCGGGAGCACTACTTCTTTGATGCGGAGTCCTTCTACCTGCGGCGTGGCCCGGTGCCTACGGCGGTTCCGCTCTCGCAGATCACCTCAGTCACGCGAACGTCCGATGTCATCTACGGACGTTATGTCTGGCAGGTGTGCTTCAGCAAAGCGTCGGGCAGAAAGTGCGTGACGTTCACCAACAACCTGACGCTGTTCAACCGCGACTTCCTGCTGTTCCTGGAGGCGGTGCGGAAGGCCAACCCGTTGGCGACCGTTGATCGGGCAGGCATCCGCTTCTAGCTGTGGGCCGACTTGAGGGTGTCAGTTAAAGCGGCGAGCCGGTGACGCTACACTGGCCGCCTGTGCCCGACGGAAGCTCGCCCATGTTCAGTGGAAAGGTTGCAGTAGTCACCGGCTCCACCAGTGGTATCGGTCTTGGCATTGCCACCGCGCTGGCGCGGCAAGGTGCCGATATCGTGCTGAATGGCTTCGGCGACGCGGCGGAAATCGAACGCATCCGTTCCAAACTGGAAGCCGAGTTCGGCGTGCGCGTGGCGCATGACGGCGCCGATCTTTCCCGTGGCGAGGCAGTGCGCTGGATGATTGAGCTTGCCGTCGCGACGATGGGCCGCATCGACATCCTGGTAAACAACGCGGGCATCCAGCACACGGCGTCGATCGAGGAGTTCCCCGTCGAGAAGTGGGATGCGATCCTGGCCCTGAATCTCTCGGCCGTATTCCATGCAACGGCGGCGGCCTTGCCCCACATGAAGCAGCAGGGCGCCGGCCGCATCATCAACATCGCGTCGGTGCATGGGCTGGTGGGCTCGGTGAACAAGTCGGCCTACGTGGCGGCCAAGCATGGCGTGGTGGGGTTCACCAAGGTGACCGCGCTGGAGAATGCGGGCAGCGGCATTACCGCCAATGCGATCTGCCCGGGCTGGGTGCGGACGGCGCTGGTCGAGCAGCAGATCACCGCGTTGGCCGAGCGCGAAGGCACGGATCAGGAGTCCGCCGCGCGTGCGCTGCTGGCTGAAAAGCAGCCGTCGTTGCAGTTCGTGACGCCTGAGCAGCTGGGCGAGATGGTGGTGTTCCTGGCTTCGGACGCGGCGGCGCAGATTACCGGCACGGCGCTGCCGGTGGATGGGGGCTGGACCGCGCGCTAGCTGGCTGGCTGTGCCTTGCGCTGCATCATCGGCAGCGCTACCAGCGTGGCCAGGATGGTGAACAGCACCAGCGACGAGCCGACTGTGCCGAAGCCCAGGCCGCCCTTTTCCAGCGGCTTGGTGAGCAGGTCGCCGAAGGTGGCGCCAAACGGGCGGGTGAGTACGAAGGCGATCCAGAACAGGATGACCCGGTCGATGCCCTTGATGCGGCTGGCCAGTGCGGTGAACGCGATGAGGCTGCCGATCAGCAGCGCGCCACCGGTGAAGCCGAGCCCGGAGTCGTCGGCGAGGAAATCGCCCAGCGCGGTGCCGAGCGTGTTGGAGAACAGCACGGCGGTCCAGTAGAAGCCTTCGGCGCGGCGCGATGCGATGTTGCTGACCGAGATCGACTTTTCCGACATGCGCCAGGCCAGCAGCACCAGCGCCAAGCAGCCGGCCAGCAGGCTGGCGCCGGTGGCGTAGCCCAGCCCCAGGGTGCGGTCGATCAGGTCCGACATGGTCGTGCCGGCGGTGCTGGTCGCCAGCACCACCGACCAGAACAGCACCGGGTGGAAGCGCCGCGCCGACAGCTGCAGGGCCAGCAGGCCGGCGAAGATCGCCAGCAGGATGGCCGAGCTGGCCACGTAGCCCAGGTTGAGCGTCATCGACAGCAGGTCACCCGCGGTCTCGCCGAGCGTGGTGGCGGCGATCTTCATCACCCAGAAGCCGAGGGTGACCGCCGCCACTTTGCTGTGCAGGGAATCTGCGTCTGAAGCGCGCATCGAACGTCGCCTGGGGAGCCCGGGGGTGATGCTGTGCCGGGCGGCGTCGGAGTGCAGTCGGAACCAGGTTTGGCGAGGGCGAGCGTGGGGGCGGCGTTCAGCCGGTGCTGGCGGGGGCCGGCAGGCGTGCCAGCAGGGCGTCCCAGTCGGCCACGAAGCAGCCGTTGTGCCCACGGTTGCACTCGGTGATCCACGCGTCCAGCGATTCGCTCTGTGCGCGGTAGCCGCTGACATCGCCCAGGACGGCGAAGTGCAGGCGGTAGTTCACCAGCATCTGCAGCCATTGCCCGGCCATGCCGGAGCGCAGCTCGAAGAAGTCTGCCGATAGGCGCTGCACCGGCACGGCGATCCACTCGGCCTGGTGCCCAAGGGCATCGCCGACCAGGTCGCGCAGGGCGTTGCCATCCAGAAGCGGGCCTGTATCGGCGCTGCGCAGGACGCGGGTGCTGCCGATCTGTTCGACATGTGTGTGCATCGTGCGCTCTGAAGTTCGTATCGTCCGCCCAGTATGGCCATGGGAGAGGCCGACAGTAAGCAGATGCAGCATGAATCTGGCGAACGAACGCGCTAGGCTGCGCCGGGCGCCCGCACGAGGCGGGTTCACGATACCGGGAAAGGGCATGGCAGGGTGGAAAGGACGTTCGTTGTTGATGGCGGTGCTGGTGTGTTCGGGTCTGCCGGCCGCGGCCGCCGAGCTGTGCACGGCCAGTGCCTACGTTGACGAGCAGGGCAACATCGTGGTGCTCGGCGCACCCGCTGCGGCACCGGCCACGGGCCAGCGCTATCTGATGCTGGACGGGCGACGTGGCGCCACAGGCGATGCCGGCGCACCGGTGAGCTGCAGCGGCGACGTGGTCAGCTTCAGGACGCCTGCGGGAGCCACGCAGCTTTGGCAGCGACTGCCGACCCGCGATACCGATGCAACGTTCATCAGTGCCGGAACCAAGCTGGTCGGGCAGTTGATCGAGCCGGCAGGGCCGGCCGACCCGACGCGGCCGCTGGTGGTGTTGGTGCACGGCTCGGAACGCACGATGGCGGTGGCGGCGATCTACCAGCGCATGCTGGTGGCCCAGGGCATTTCGGTGTTCGCCTACCAGAAGCGTGGCACCGGCGATTCGGAAGGCGAGTACACCCAGAACTTCGAGCTGCTGGCTGACGATGCAGCGGCGGCGCTTGCCAAGGCGCGCGAACTGGCGAGGGGCCGATTCGGCCGCGCCGGCTACTTCGGTGGCAGCCAGGGTGGGTGGATCGCGCCGCTGGCGGCAACGCGCTCGCAGGCCGATTTCGTGGCGATCGGTTTCGGGCTGGTGGTGTCGCCCATTGAGGAGGACCGCGAGCAGTTGTTCGATGAGGCACGGCGCATGCAGCTGGATGCGGCGGCGTTGGCGCAGGTTGGGCAGCTTTCAGACGCAACCGCGCAGTTGATGCGCACGCATTTCACTGAAGGGTTCGAAGCGCTGGCCAGGGTGCGTAGCCAGATCGGTGCCGCGCCGTGGGCAAAGACGATCAACGGCGAGTACAGCGGCGACATGCTGCGCATGAGTGACGCTGACCTGCGCCGGATCGGTCGCGCGCGATTCGACAACCTGGAGCTGATCTGGGACTACGACGCCGAGGCCGCGCTGCGCCGCCTGAAGGTGCCGTTGCTGTGGGTGCTGGCCGAGCAGGACCGCGCCGCGCCGATTGCCGCCACGCGTTCGATCCTGTCGCGCCTGCGCGCGTCGGGGCAACCGATCGACACCTACCTGTTCCCGGATACCGACCACGGCATGGTCGAGTTCCGCACCGATGCCGAGGGCAACCGGGTGTCGACGCGGATCACCGACGGCTACCTGCGCCTGCTGGCCGATTGGATCAAGCAGGACGTGCACGGGGGCTATGGGCGCGCGCGCAGAGAGAGCGAATAGTGGGTAGGGTGTACGCCTGCAGAGCGCCACGGTGAATGAAGGAAGGGAATGGAAGATAGGCCCGAGCCGCTTGCTTCATTGCACACATGGATGGCGGTGGCCCCTTGGCGCCGCTGGCTGGTTGCCGGCGTGCTTTTGGTGACCGGGTTGGGTGTGTTCTTCGCCGGTTGGTTCGGCTTGGCAATGCTGCTGGGCGACAACGAGGATGGCGCTGCGATGGCGTTGAATGCCGCCTTCGTGCTGCTGCTGTCGTTGGTACTGCTGCCGGCGCTGCACTATGGCTTCCTGCGCGGCTTCCGAAGTAGCGCGCAGGGGCGCGATCGGTTGGCCTTCCGGTTCGGAGCGGAGGATGCAGCGCCGGTACCGGCCATCAAGTGGCCATGGTCCTGGCGGCTGCGGCATGCGGTGCTGTACGTGCTGGGTATTGCGACGTTGCTGCTCGTCTTCCTGCCGCACGACAACCAGGCGGCTTTCAGTGCCTTCATCGGCCGTTACAGTGCGGGCCGCGCGTCTGCGGGCAGTTTGACCATGCTGGTATTCGCGTGGCTGCCGCTGCTCACGCTGATGGGGGTGTGCATGCTGCTGCTTCGCCGCCAGTTCCGGCTCCGCGATGCCGGGTTGCTGGACGTGGTGGGCAAGCGGCTGCTTTCAGCGGAGAGCCACTGGCTGTTTTCGTTTGCGGCCGCGTTTGCCGCGACGGCGTTCCTGTGCCGCTTGATTGGCAGCGTGGCGCTGTAGGCGCGTGGGTGGCCACGCGCCAGCACCGCGTCAACTCGGCTTCGCGAACACATCCAACCCCTTGCCCGTCTCCAGCAGCGACTTCAGGCTCGACAGCACGATCGGCCAGCCCTGGCGGATGCCGGTATCCATGCCGCTGCCCGGTTCCAGCTCCTCATGGGTAACCGTCAGCCGCACCATGTCCTGGTAGGGCACGATGTCGAAGGTGACGCGGCTGTAGGCATCCGGGTTGTCGGCCTGCGAGGCGGCGGCCCAGGTGATGACCAGTCGCGAGGGCGGGGTGCTTTCCACCACTTCGCCGACCAGCTCGACCGATCGTGTTTCGTTGGCGCGCACGTGCTGCCAGCGCGAGCCGGGCTTCCAGTCCGATACGTTCTCGTGGCCCCAATAGCGGCTGGCGATCTCGGGGCGGGTGATGGCCTCGAACACCTTCTGTGGCGTGGACGCGATGTAGATCACGTGGATGAAGCGGGTTGACTCTGCAGACATCGTCATTCTCCTTCCAGTTCGCGTTTCAGGTCATGCAGCAGGCTCAGGCGCTGCTGCTCGAACTTGCGTACCCAGCGCTCGTAGACTTCATGCAGCGGTACCGGGTTGATGAAGTGCAGCTTCTCGCGGCCACGGCGCACAGTGCTGATCAGGTTGGCGTCTTCCAGAAGACCCAGGTGCTGGGTGACCGATTGCCGGGCCATGTCCAGGTGCTCGCACAGCTGGCCCAGGGTCTGGCCGTTGTGTTCGCAGAGCAGGTCCAGCAGCGTCCGGCGCGTGGGATCGGCCAGTGCCTTGAAGACCTTGTCTGCGTCGCGCACGTTGTCTACCACCATGGGGATGTCTTCAATTCCAGTTGTCGATCCTGACGTCGTGTGGGTTGGGCTGGCCCTTGCCGGTCTCCAGCAGGGCCTTCAGGCTCATCAGGAACACCGCCCACTTGGTGCTGCAGTGGGAGGTGAACTCGACGCGCTCCTTCCAGCCTTCATGGGTGAACAGGACGATGCAGTAATCGCCTTCCTGCTTCAGCACGAAGCGCGCGTGGGTGCCGATCCATTCGGCGGGACCGGCGATGAACCGCCAGAGCACGAGCTCGCCTGGAATGAGCTGTTCCAGCTTCATTTCCATGGCGCCGATCTCCTGGCCGTTGTTGGTGAAACGGACCTTGACCGTGCCGCCGGTCTCGCGGTCGCCGTGGGTGTCTTCGGCCCACCAGGCGGCGACGCCTTCGGGGGTGGCCAGGGCTTGGTACACCTGGCTTGCGGGGGCCTTGATGCCGACCCTGTGTGCGATATCCACCATTGCAGGTTCCTCGCGATGGGCCGGCAGGCGCCGCCCTTGGGATGGACTATATGCAGGTAAATGCCTGCATGTCAAATCCGGCCCAGGGACTTCCGACCCTGGTAGTGCCGGCCGCTGGCCGGCATCCTCGTGACAGCTGATTGACGCGTTGACAGGAGTACGTGCATGACTGAAACAGGAGAGGACACCTTGACCATCCGCCGCGCCAGTGCGGCAGATGCCCCTGCGGTGCTGGCGCTGTTCGATGAGGTGATTGAATGGTTCGTGTCCATTGGCAATCTGCAGCAATGGGGCAGCGAGCCGTGGTCCACGGTGCCGCGCCGGGTCACCCAGGTGACCGATGCGTGCGCGCTGCCTGGCGCATGGGTGGCCCAGAACGAGCAGGGTGAGGTGCGTGCGTTCCTGGCGCTGGGCGAGTCGATGCCCTATGTGCCGGCGCCCGATGGGCCGGAGCTGTACGTGCGGGTATTGGTGGCCTCGCGTGATGCGCGCGTGCGCGGCATTGGCCGTCGCCTGATGGCGTTTGCCGATGAGCAGGCGCGCGCTGCCGGCCTCGACCATCTGCGCGTGGACTGCTATGGCGGAGGCAGCGGTGATCTGGTGCGCTTCTACGAGTCCTGCGGCTACACGCGAATTGCGCCGTTCAACGTGGACGGCTGGCCAGGCATGCTGCTGGGCCGCCAGCTCTGACGCCGCTGCGTCATTCGGTCGCAGCATGCATGCAGGAATCGGTACATCGGTTCGGCGCTAGAGTGGGGTCACCCCCTCCAGGAAGGAGCAGCGCATGTACTACAGCAGTGGCAACTACGAAGCCTTCGCGCGCCCGCGCAAGCCAGCCGGTGTCGATGGCAAGCGCGCCTGGTTTGTGGGGTCGGGGCTGGCCTCGCTGGCCGGCGCCGCGTTCCTGGTGCGCGATGGGCGCATGGCCGGTGAACGCATCACCATTCTTGAACAGCAGCAGATTCCTGGCGGTGCGCTGGATGGCCTGAAGGTGCCGGAAAAGGGTTTCGTGATCCGTGGTGGCCGCGAGATGGAAGATCATTTCGAGTGCCTGTGGGATCTGTTCCGCTCGATTCCGTCGCTGGAGATCGAGGATGCCAGCGTGCTGGACGAGTTCTACTGGTTGAACAAGGACGACCCGAACTATTCGCTGCGGCGCGCCACCATCAATCGCGGCGAAGATGCGCACACCGACGGTCTGTTCACACTCACCGAGCAGGCACAGAAGGACATCATCGCGCTGTTCCTGGCCACCCGTCAGGAGATGGAGAACAAGCGCATCAACGAAGTACTGGGCCGTGATTTCCTGGACAGCAACTTCTGGCTGTACTGGCGAACCATGTTCGCGTTCGAAGAGTGGCATTCGGCGCTGGAGATGAAGCTGTACCTGCATCGCTTCATCCACCATATCGGCGGCCTGCCGGATTTCTCGGCGCTGAAGTTCACGAAGTACAACCAGTACGAATCGCTGGTGCTGCCGCTGGTGAAGTGGTTGCAGGACCAGGGCGTGGTGTTCCAGTACGGTACCGAGGTGACCGACGTCGACTTTGATCTGCAGCCGGACCGCAAGCAGGCCACGCGCATCCATTGGATGCATGACGGTGTAGCCGGTGGCGTGGATCTCGGCGCGGATGATCTGCTGTTCATGACCATCGGTTCGCTGACCGAGAACTCGGATAGTGGCGACCACCACACTGCGGCACGCCTGAACGAAGGCCCGGCGCCTGCCTGGGACCTGTGGCGCCGCATTGCCGCGAAGGATGACGCGTTCGGGCGTCCGGATGTGTTCGGCGCGCACATTCCAGAAACCAAGTGGGAATCGGCAACGGTGACCACGCTGGATGCGCGCATTCCGGCCTACATCCAGAAGATCGCCAAGCGCGATCCCTTCAGCGGCAAAGTGGTGACCGGCGGCATCGTCAGCGTGCGCGACTCGCGCTGGCTGATGAGCTGGACGGTGAATCGCCAGCCACATTTCAGGAACCAGCCCAAGGACCAGATCGTGGTCTGGGTGTATTCGTTGTTCGTGGATACGCCCGGCGACTACGTGAAGAAGCCGATGCAGGACTGCACCGGCGAGGAGATCACGCGTGAATGGCTGTATCACCTGGGCGTGCCGGTGGAAGAGATCGATGAGCTGGCCGCGACCGGCGCGAAGACAGTGCCGGTGATGATGCCGTACATCACGGCGTTCTTCATGCCACGCCAGGCAGGTGACCGCCCGGACGTGGTGCCGGAAGGTGCGGTGAACTTCGCTTTCATCGGCCAGTTCGCCGAATCGAAGCAGCGCGACTGCATCTTCACCACCGAGTACTCGGTGCGCACGCCGATGGAGGCGGTGTACACCTTGCTGGGGATCGAGCGTGGCGTGCCGGAGGTGTTCAATTCCACGTATGACGTGCGCTCGCTGCTGGCCGCGACCGGGCGCCTGCGTGATGGCAAGGAACTGGACATTCCCGGGCCAGCGTTCCTGCGCAACCTGCTGATGAACAAGCTGGACAAGACCCAGATCGGTGGTCTGCTGCGCGAGTTCAAGCTGGTGCAGGAGGACTGAGCGGGGCGTGGGTAGCGCCGGGCCATGCCCGGCGAGCCCGGCAGCGGGTAGTTGACAGCGTTTCAACCTACTAGTAGGTTGGCGACATGAAAGAGTCGCTCTCGCCCAAGGCCCAGGAGATCCTGGCCCATGCCCGTTCGCTGCTGGAGGCCGGTGGCTACAACGGCTTCAGCTACGCCGACGTGTCCGCGCGGGTGAACATCAGCAAGGCCAGCATCCATCACCACTTCCCCAGCAAGGCCGACCTGGTGCGCACGGTGGTTGAACTGTACCGGGCCGAGGCGCGCGAAGGCCTGGCGCTGCTGGACCGGCAGCTGGACGACCCGCTGCAGGAGCTCAACGCCTATGTGGAGTACTGGTCCAGCTGCATTGCAGGGGGGACGTCGTCGTTCTGCATCTGCGCGATGCTGGCAGCGGAGGCGCCGATGATCCCTGCGGAGATTGCCGATGAAGTGCGCGGGCATTTCGAGGATCTAAGCGGGTGGCTGACGGTGACGCTGGAGAAGGGCGCGGCGCTGGGCCAGTTGCGCCTGCAGGGTTCCCCTGCGGACGAGGCCAGGGCGTTCATGTCCTCGGTGCACGGCGCGATGCTGGCCGCGCGCGGTTTTGGTGACGCGGCGACCTTCGCGGCACTGGCACGGTTGGCGATCGCGCGGGTGAGTGCGGCGCTCTGAGAGATGTGTGGTGGGCCTGCGGCGACGCGGGCCTTCTTTTTGAGTCCAATGCCTGCCTACTAGTAGGTTCATTCTATCCCTGGAGATGTCCCATGTCCCACCCTCTGTCCACGCTTGGCGTGATCCATACCGCTGTCAGCCTGATCCCGGTGTTGAGTGGCCTGTATGCCTTCATTCGCCATCGCGCAATCGATCCCGCCACGCGCGCGGGCAAGCTGTACCTGGTGGGGCTGGTGCTGTCGGTGGCCACCTCGTTCACCGTGTCCAGCACGGGCGGGATCAACCCCGGCCACGCATTCGGGGTGATCGTGCTGCTGGTGGCATTCGGCGGCGTGCTGGCCGCGCGGCTGCGCTGGCTGGGGCGCGCAGCACCTTATGCATCGACGTTTGCGCTGTCTTTCAGCTTCCTGCTGTCGTTGGTGCCCGGCGTCAACGAAACGCTGACCCGCGTGCCGGCAGCGCATCCGATTGCTGCCGCGCCGATGGCCCCGGTGGTGCTGCACACGCTGCTGGTCTGCCTGGTGGTGTTCGTGATCGGCGTGGCCGCGCAGTGCTGGAGGCTGCGAAACCGTGCCTTGGCAGGACGATCCTGAGACGCCGCCGGTCACTCCGGCGCGGCAAGTGCGCCCAGCAGTGCCACCGGTTCGATCAGTGCAGCCGAGCGCGCCGGGTCAAGTTGAATGTGCCGGCTGCAGAAGCCGAACGATCGGCCTGCGGCACGCTCGGGGACGCGTGCGCTCGCGTCCGGTGTCTCAATCTCCAGCACCTCATCCACGGCCAGCGCCAGCGTTGCGGTACCGGCATTGATCAACAGCATGGCCGGGCTGCCACCGTCGAATGCCGCTTGGCCGCTCATGCGGCGCAGGTCGACCACGGGTAATGGCTGCCCACGGACTTCCAGGGTCGGCCTGCCGTTGCGGTCTGCAGGGCCGAATGCCTCCAGGCCGCGAATTTCGACGGCAGCCTGGATGTCAATCGCGAACAGGGCGGTGCCTGCACGCACGATCACGATCTCGAACAGGTCGGCGGGCGATGCGCGTTTTTCCATTGCAGGTGGGGCGGGTACTGGCATGCGATGGGCTTGGCGAAGACAGCGGGAAGGAGGATCCTGATGATGACGCCCGAACGTAGCGCACGGCCGCGTCGGCAGGCGCACGCAAGGCGTCGGTTCAGTCTGTATCAGGCGGGGGCGCGTGGCGGCTCGACGGTGCCGATGCGTGGGAAATGCGGACGCAGCAGGCCAACGAGCTGATCCATGCCTGGAACGGAATGGCCAAATTCGTCCCATCGCGCATTGACCAGCCCGGACACGACGATCTGCCCGGTCTCGATGCGGGTCATCGCCCAGTAGGGTACGGCGCGTGCGCCGATTGCCATGTCCAGTACCGGGGTGACGGCGGCGTGCGAACGACTGTCCTGGATGCGGCGCCTGACCGCCTCCAGGCCGTCGGGCGGGCCTTCGATGTACTGGAAAAACCGCTGCCCGTCGACGAGCAGCGCTCCGGTAACGTCCACCCGGCGATTGAACGCGGCAGAGCCCGAGACGATCTGGCGGAGGGTTTCATCGGAAAGCCCAGCCGACATGTGGCTGGAGTAAGCAAATGCGTGGAGCATGGAAGGGGCTTCGTGTGACGCACGTCACTATACGCACGCAAGCTCGCACCGTCGTGAGGCTTTGCTCACGCCACGCCTGGCACCGCGCACTGGGTCAACAGCCCACCAGGCGGTCGGCACCGAGACCGCTGCGGTGCTGGTTGCGGTACTCGGTAGGGCTCGCATCGACCTGGCCACGGAAGTGACGACGGAACGATTCCTGCGAACCAAAGCCAGCCTGTTCTGCGATCCACTGCAGCGGCCGGTCGGTGGTTTCCAGCAGCTCACGGGCGTAGGCCACGCGCTCGCGGATCAGCCAGTCGATAGGCGACAGGCCGGTGGCCTCCAGGAACTGCCGCTGCAGGGTGCGCTGGCTGAGGGCCGCATGCTCGGCGAGGCTGCCCAGTGAGTGTGGCTCGCGCAGGTTGCGGCGCATCCATTCCATCAGCTTTGCCAAGCGCGTGGGCTCGCCATGGGGAATGGCGCGGCTGACGCGCTGGCTGCGTTCGGCATCACGCCATGGCGCCAGTACCAGTCGCTCGGCCACCAGGTTGGCCACGCGCGCGCCGTAATCCTTGCGCACCATATGCAGCATCATGTCCATGCCGGTGGCCGAGCCGGCCGAAGTGATGATGCTGCCGGTATCCACGTACAGCGCATCCTCCCGCACATCGATGTGTGGGAACTCGCGTGCCAGCGCTTCGGTGAGGCGCCAGTGGGTGGTGGCCTGGCGGCCATCGAGCAGCCCGGCCCAGGCCAGCACGAAGGCACCGGAGCAGATCGAGGCGATGCGCGCGCCGCGTGCGTGGGCACGGACCAGTGCATCGAGCAGTGCCTGCGGTGGGCGCTCGCTGGGCTCGCGCCAACCGGGAATGACGATGATGTCGGCGTCATCAACGCTGCTGAGATCGTAGGGGAGTTGGACCTGCGTTCCGCCGAGCATGCGCAGCGCACCGGGTTCACCCGCGCACAGCTGGGTGCGATACCAGGCCACGCCGAGTTCCGGCCGCACCGGCGCGAACAGGCCAACCGCACAGCCGAACTCGAACAGCCCTTGGCCGTGGCAGGCAACGATGGCGACGAGCGGTGCGCTGGGATCGGCGGGTGGGCTGGGCATGGCTTGATGCTACGGGTGCAGATGTGCGCCGCAGAATGCTGCGCGGGCATGAGGTGATGCCTGCGGAGCATGTGCACGGGGGCATTCGTCTGGCTTGGGCACCCGACGGGGTAGAGTCGACTGTTAGTCGACTATCGCGCGCAGCGCGGGCTTCCAGGCGGTATCGCCAACAGCAGTCGACTAACAGTCGACTCTACCCCGTCGTTTGTCGCCCACCACCTGCCACCCGCCGCTCGCCGTCCCATGGGCGTGGTGCGCAGGGCCGCCTAACGTCATTACCAGCAGTCATGTGGGTGGCCGGATGTTACGGCTGGGTGACGCGATCGCGCCTGTCGCGGTGGGCGGACAGGCCCTTGAATGGAAGCGTGTTTCCGGCCCACCTCCACGAGCCCCCATGCCTGCCGCCCACGCCCCTGTCCTTAGCACTCTCGCTGTTCTGATCACAGCCATCCTCGCCGCTTCGCCCAGCCATGCCGCTGAAGCCGATGCGGATCCTGCTGCCGCCGCTGCGACGGCCAACGTGGCCGCGTCCACGCTGGATGCGGTGGTGGTGACCGGCTCGCGCACCAGTACGCGTACGGTGAAGAACAGTTCCACGCCGATTGACGTGATCTCCGCCGAAGACCTCACCGCTACCGGCCAGGCCAACCTGCTGGAAGCACTGCAGCGCGCACTGCCGTCGCTCAGCCAGATTGGTGGCTACCAGAGCGACCAGGAGAGCCTGATCCGTGGCTACCAGCTGCGCAACCTGTCGCCCGGCTACACGCTGGTGCTGGTGAACGGCAAGCGCCGCAATGCCAGCGCTTACGTGAGTGGCGCAAACGGTGGTGGCTTTCCGGGCCACGCCTGGGCCGACCTGGCGTTGATTCCGGTCTCGGCCATCGACCACGTGGAGGTGCTGCGCGATGGTGCGTCGGCCATCTATGGTTCGGACGCGATCACCGGCGTGGTCAACGTGATCCTGAAGTCGCAGGCGCACGGTGGCGAGCTCGCCGTGGAAAGCGGGCAGAGCATCGACGGTGATGGCTCGCGCACCAGCGTGCGTGCCAACGTTGGCCTGCCGTGGGGTGCCGATGGCTTCGTCAACCTCTCCGGCGAGACCACCCGCCAGCATCATGCGATCCGCACCCGCCGCTACATCGATGGCTATCTGAGCTACCCGGCGGTGGATGGTAGCGGCAATCTGGTCGCACTGCGCCCGAACAACCGGTTGCCGGCCGGCGCATCGCCGAACCCGGCCGAAGCCAGCCGCAATGCCGAGGCCAACACCATCCTCAGCTCCCCGTCGTATGCGCTGAAGGCGTTCGCGGTGAACGTGGGCCATGGCCTGGGCGAGAGCGCGCAGTTCTACGCCAACGCCACGGCCAGCGATCGCACCGCGCAGGCAATCCAGAACTTCCGCCTGCCGGCGACCATCTTCACCACCTACAAGGCGCCCGGGGTGCTGAGCGTGTTTCCCGATGGCTTCCTGCCCGTGCTGGAAACCAAGGAGAAGCAGTACACCGGCACTGCGGGCGTGAGAGGGCAGGTGGCAGGCTGGGACTACGACGCCAGCCTGACCGGCAACCGCAGCACGGTGCGCACCTATACCCGCAATTCGGTGAACTACTCGCTGCCGTATCCCGGTTCGCCCACTGACTTCTATGACGGCAAGCTGGACTACCAGCAGGGGATCGCCAACCTCGACCTGCGCCGTGGCTTCGAGGTGGCCGCCTTTGCGTCGCCGCTGGAAGTGAGCGCAGGCGCCGAGTACCAGCACGAACAGTACGAACGCGGGGCCGGGCAGTGGGAGTCGTACACCGGCTTCGGTGCCGCGGCGTTCGTGGGCTACTCCACCGCCGATGCGGTGAAGGCGACGCGCAACAGCAAGGCGGTCTATGTGGGCGCGGCCAGCAACATCACCTCGCGCTGGTATCTGGATGCGGCCGCGCGCTGGGAAGACCATTCCGACTTCGGCAGTGTCTCCACTGGCCGCCTGACCACGCGCTTCGACTTCACCGACGCGTTGGGTGTACGCGCGACGGTCAGCAACGGCTTCCATGCGCCCAGCCTGGGCGCACAGTTCTACCAGGCCACGGGCAGTTGCCCGTGCGGGACCACGCTGGTGGCGCAGGTGTCTTCACCGGCGGCCGTTGCGCTGGGTGCTACGCCGCTGAAGCCCGAGAAAGCCACCAACTACAGCCTGGGCGTGACCTGGGACCCGAGCCCGGCGTTCCACTTGGCCGTGGATGCCTACCAGATCGACATCCGCGGCCAGCTCGGCCAGTCCAGCCAGATTGGCTACAACGCGCAGGATCCTGCACGCGTCACCGACAACAGCGGCACGGTGCTGAGCGCGGCGCAGAAGAACACCATCGATGCGCTGCTGGGTTCGGCCGGCATCAGCATCCTGCCGGGTGATGCGTTCTACGCCAGCTACTTCACCAACGTGGGCAACACCCGCACGCGCGGTGTCGAGCTGACCTTGGAGGCCAACCAGGAAGCCGCGTGGGGCAAGCTGCGCTGGAGCTATGCGGCCAACGTGGGTCGCACCACCATCCAGAAGGTCAGCGACATTCCGGCGGCGCTGCAGGGGCTGCCGAACATCAACCTGTTGACCAAGAGCAGCGAGTACGCGCTGCGCTTCCGTACGCCCAGCTACACCCAGGTGGCTGGGCTGGGCTGGCAGAACGGGCGCTGGCGCTCGAATGTGGACTTCACCTACTACGGCCCGATCAAGCGCCTGAACAACGGCGTGGAGTACAGGCAGCCGCCGGTGCTGGTGACCAACCTGTCCGGTGGCGTGGAGCTGGGTGCGGGCTGGAGCGCGGCTCTGGGTATCAACAACGTGTTCGACAAGCGCACGCGCAAGGTGCCGGAGTACGCGCGCAGTGCCACCGATGTGGCGAGCATCGAGACGACCTGGGACAACGGCGACGTGTTGAGCAACGTCGGCGCGTACTGGTACGGGCGGGTCAGTTACCGGTTTTGAGGTTCACGCCAAAGGCGGCCGGACGTGGTTCGGCATCATCGAGGAGCATTTCATGTCTTCTGCATTGAAGGTGGTGGCAGTGGTGGGGTCACCGACCAGCTCGGCGACGTCGCGCACGTTGCTGCTGGTGCGGCACTTGTTGGCGTCGTTGCAGCAGCGGGTGCATGCCAGCGTGGAGCTGGTGGAGCTGGCGCCGATCGCGCGTTCGCTGGGGCAGTCGCTGTCGCGCGATGAAGCGGAGCCAGCCGTAGAGCAGGCACTGCAGGCAATCGAGGCGGCCGGTCTGCTGGTGGTGGCGACGCCGGTGTATCGCGGTTCCTATCCCGGGCTGTTCAAGCACCTGGTCGATTTCATCGGGCTGGAAGCGCTGGTGGATACGCCGGTGCTGCTGGCGGCGACCGGTGGCAGCGAGCGCCATGCGTTGGTGATCGACCACCAGTTGCGGCCGTTGTTCAGTTTCCTGCAGGCGCACACGCTGCCGATCGGGGTGTATGCCACGCCTGCCGACTTCGATGGCGAGCACATCAACAGTGCAGCCTTGCAGGCGCGCATCGCACTGGCGGCCGAGCGCGCGGCAGGGCATCTGGCTTCGCAGGCGCTGGCGGTACCGGCGCCGCTGCGAAGGATCGCCTGACGGCATAACCGGCGGCGCTTTGCTTATGGCCAAGGCGCATCTGCATGGCCGGATCTGACCGCCGATTGTCGCCTGGCATCGCCGTGCCGACCGCCGTCATCTCTAGCATCGATATCGAAGCGGCATCGCATTGCCGCCCCCCGATGAGGACGACCCCGTGAGTCTGGACGCAACCGACAAGCCCATCCTGTTCCTGCTCGACCGTGAGTTCGAGGACGGACAGATTCCCGGCCAGCGCTTCTTCTGCCGGCACAGCCTGTTGCTGGAAGGTGCGCTGTCGAGCATCGACGGCCTGGACGCGCAGCTGGACGTGCGCCGCATCGGTTTCGCACGGCCGCGCCGGGAGGTGATCGCCGAAATCGGCGAGCAGGACCAGTCGCTGCCGAAGCTGGTGCTGCCGCAGGGCGTGCGCAGTGACCTCGCGAGTGGCGTGCACCAGGACCGCCAGTACATCTCCGGTGCCGAACCGATCCTGGCCGCGCTGAACGGGTTGCTCGGCATCCCCGTGGCCCATCCCTGAGCGAGGACGCGACCATGAGCTATCAGATCAGCGTGTTGGACAAGAGCCCGGTGGCCGAAGGCGCCTCGCCGGAGCAGGCGCTGCGCAACAGCCTGCAGCTGGCGCAGCGCGCCGAACAGCTGGGCTATCACCGCTACTGGTTTGCCGAGCACCACGCCGCGCCGACGTTGGCCAGCCCCGCACCGGAAGTTCTGGCGGCCTGGGTGCTGGCGCAGACCCGGCGCATCCGCATCGGCAGTGGTGGGGTCATGCTGCGCCACTACGCGCCGTACAAGGTGGCGGAGAACTTCAACCTGCTGGCGGCGCTGGCGCCAGGTCGTGTTGACCTGGGCGTGGGCAAGGCGCCCGGCGGCCTGCCGGCCTCTACCGCTGCATTGGCAGCGGGGCGCCCGGCGTTCGCCGACTTCGACCAGCAACTGCGCGATCTTGAGGGCTATCTGTCCGGCGCCGACGCCGATGTGCTGGCGCGGCCGATTCCGCAGCAGGCGCCGGAGCGCTTTCTGCTCGGTGCCAGCCCGCAGAGTGCACGGCAGGCGGCCGAGCTGGGCTGGCGTTTCGTCTACGCCGCGCACTTCGACGGCGACCCTAAGCACATCGAGGCCGCGTTCGACGCCTACCGCAACGTCTCCTCGCAGCCACCGCTGCTGGCTACGGTGGCCTTCGCCGCGCCGACTGCCGAAGCCGCAGCGCGTCATATCGGTGCGCTGCGCGTCTACAAGCTGCACCTCGGTCCCGGGCAGACGGTGAACCTGCCCAGCCCAGAGGCGGCTGCCGAGTATGCGCGCCAGGTGGGGGTGGCCGACTACCGCATCGAGGAAACACGCCCGAGCGTGTTGTCTGGCGATGCGCAGCACGTGCGTGACGAACTGGACGCGCTGCATCGGCGCTTCGGCGTGGGCGAGTTCATTCTCGATGCGCCGGTGGCCGACCTCGACGCGCGCCTGACATCCCTTGAACTGCTGTCGCCCGCGCCGCGCGCGGCGGTGGCCTGACCTGCAGGAGCGATTCCCATGAGCACGACCCCGCGCCACATTCCGTTCGGCATCATGCTGCAGGGCCCAGGCAGCCACATGCATGCCTGGAAGCATCCATCCAACCCGGCCGACGCCAGCGTCAACCTGCAGTTCTACATCGACATCGCGCGCACTGCCGAGGACAACGGCATCGCCTTCGGCTTCGTGGCCGACGGCCTGTACATCAACGAGAAGTCGATCCCGCACTTCCTCAACCGCTTCGAGCCGATCTCGTTGCTGTCGGCGCTGGCCACGGCAACGAAGAAGATCGGCTTGGCCGGTACGCTGTCCACCTCCTACAGCGACCCGTTCACGGTGGCTCGCCAGTTTGCCTCGCTGGATCTGCTCAGCGGCGGCCGTGCTGGCTGGAACGTGGTGACCTCCCCGTTGGAAGGTTCGGGTCGCAACTATGGCCGGCCGCACCCGGAGCATGCGCTGCGCTACCAGATCGCCGACGAGTATCTGGAGGTGGTGCAGGGGCTGTGGGATTCGTGGGATGACGATGCCTTCGTGCGCGAGCGTGACAGCGGCGCGTTCTTCGCGCCGGAAAAGTTCCGCCGGCTCGACCACAAGGGCCGCTTCTTCCAGGTGGAAGGCCCACTCAACATCCAGCGCTCGCCGCAGGGACAGCCGGTGATTTTCCAGGCGGGTTCTTCCGATGATGGCATCGCGTTGGCCGGCAAGTACGCCGATGCGGTGTTCACCCATTCGCCATCGCTGGAGGAGACCCGCGCGTTCACCCAGAAGGTGAAGAACTCGGCGATCGCCCACGGCCGCAGCGGCAATGACGTGAAGATCTTCCCGGGTATCGGCCCCATCGTCGGCCGCACGGCCGAGGAGGCCGAAGCCAAATACCAGGCGATCGCTGCACTGGCCACGCTGGAGGATGCGCTGGCCTATCTCGGCCGCTTCTTCGACCACCACGATTTCAGCCAGTACGACCCGGATGCACCGTTCCCGGAGCTGGGTGACATCGGCAGCAACTCGTTCCGCTCCACCACCGACCGCATCAAGCAGGATGCGCGTGAGAAGGGCTTGAGCCTGCGCCAGGTGGCATTGGAAGCCGTGAGCCCGCGACCGAACTTCATCGGTACGCCGGAGCAGGTGGCCGATGAGCTGATCCGTTGGTTCGACGCCGGTGCCAGCGACGGCTTCATCCTTGGATTCGCCGCACAGCGCGAAGGCCTCGAGGATTTCGTGACCCAGGTGCTGCCGATCCTGCAGGCCCGCGGCTACCACCAGCGTGAGCTGCAGGGGCAGACCCTGCGTGAGCATCTGGGGCTGCCGTACAAGGCCAGCCGGTACGCGGCCGACGCCGAACCGGCGCGGAAGGCGGGGTAGGGCGATGAGCGGAGAGAATTCGGTAGCGCCCGGCCATGCCCGGCGAGACCCCACGTCCATCGGCGTGCTGCCCGAAATCGCGGCACGCGCCGAGGCGGCCATCGCGATCCGCCATGACCTGCACCGCCACCCGGAGCTGGCCTTCGAGGAGCACCGCACCAGCGCCCGTGTGGCCGAGCTGCTGCAACAGTGGGGCTATGAGGTCACCACCGGGCTCGGTGGCACAGGCGTTGTCGGCACGCTGCAGCGCGGGCAGGGCGGCCGTCGCCTCGGCCTGCGCGCCGACATCGATGCATTGCCGATCCACGAGGACTCCGGCCTGGCCTATGCCAGCCAGACCGAGGGGTTGATGCATGCCTGCGGCCACGATGGGCATACCGCCATCCTGCTGTCTGCGGCGCATTACCTGGCCCATCACGGCAATATCGACGGCACCCTGCAGCTGGTGTTCCAGCCGGCCGAGGAGACCGGTTCGGGCGCGTCGAAGATGATTGCCGACGGCCTGTTCGAGCGCTTCCCGGTGGACGCGATCTATGGCCTGCACAACTGGCCGGGCGTGCCGGTGGGCCACTTCGGCTTTGTCGATGGCCCGGCGATGGCGTCGGTGGACTGGGCACGGCTGAAGGTGATCGGAAAGGGTGGCCACGGTGCTGAGCCGCAGGGCAGCGTGGATCCGATCCTGGTCGCCGCGCACATCATCACTGCGCTGCAGAGCGTGGTGTCGCGCAATGTCGATCCGCGGCAGATGGGCGTGGTCACCGTCGGCTCGATCCACGGCGGGCAGGCCGCCAATGTGATTCCGGACGTGGTCGAGCTGAAACTGACCGTGCGCGCTTACCTGCCGAAGGTACGCGACACCCTGCGGCGCCGGGTCACCGGGATTGCCGAGCAGACCGCTGCCGCGTTCGGTGCGCGCGCCGAGATCGAGTTCCCGCGCGGTTTCCCCAGCGTGATCAACCACCCGCAGCAGACTGCCTACATCCGCGAGGTGGCGCTGCAGGGCTTCGGCAGTGAACACGTAGTGCCCGAATTCGCGCCGCGCACCGCCAGCGAGGATTTCGCCTTCCTGCTGCAGGCGCGGCCGGGCAGTTTCGTGTTCGTCGGCAACGGCGACAGCGCGCCGCTGCACAGCCCGCGCTACGTGTTCAACGACGCCGCAATCGCACCCGCCGCCAGCCTGTGGGCACGGCTGGCCGAAGACTATCTGGTGAAGGACGTGGCATGAGCAGCAACGAACGCTTCTTCTACACCTCGGTGGATGATCCGCTGGCACGGCCTCTGTTCGATGGCCTGGAACAGGAGTACGACAGCCGCTATGCCGACGTGCGCCGACGCATCGGTGGCAGCGCCCGCGAGGAGCTGCAGCGCTACCCGGCGCAGGCCTTTGCGGCCCCGGTCGGTGCCTTCGTGCTGCTGCTGCGCGACGGGGTGGCGATCTCCGGCGGCGCGTTCATGCCGCACCGCGATCCGGATACCGCCGAGTTCAAGCGGATCTGGACGTTGCCCGGGCTGCGTCGCCAGGGCATCGCGCGGCGCGTGCTGCAGGAGCTGGAAGACCAGGCGGCGCGGCAAGGATACCGGCGGGTGTTCCTGACCACCGGCTTCCGCCAGCCTGAAGCGGTTGGCCTGTACCTCAGCCATGGTTACACCGCGCTGTTCGATCTGGATGCGGATCCCGAAACCATTGCGCACCTGCCGTTCGAAAAGCACCTGCGGGCAGCGACGCCCGTCATCGTGCCTGCGCAGACCCAGCTGCAAGGAGCCCACGCGTGAGCACGCCTTCGACCGCGCTGGATGGCATTGCAACCCGGCCCGCGCCAGCGCCCGCGTTGAAGATCGTGCCGGCCCGGCATCCGCTGCAGGTGTTCGGCACAGTACTGGCACTGGCGCTGATCCTGATCGGGCTGCAGTCCGTACTGGGTAATCCGCGCTGGGGCTGGGGCACCTTCGCTGAGTGGTTCTTCGCACGCCCGGTGCTCGAGGGCCTGGGCCGCACGCTGCTGCTGACCGCGCTCGGTACCGGTCTCGGTTTCGCACTGGGCACCCTGCTTGCGCTGGCCCGCGTCTCTGGTTCGCCGCTGCTGTCGGCGGTGTCGTGGGGCTACGTGTGGTTGTTCCGCTCGATCCCGCTGCTGGTGCTGTTGCTGCTGCTGAACAACCTGGGCTACCTGTACAGCACCATCGAGCTGGGCGTGCCGTTCACCGGCATCAGCCTGTTCTCGTACCCGACCACGCAGCTGATCGGTGTGTTCACCGCCGCGGTGCTGGGCCTGACCCTGAACCAGGCCGCGTTCTCGGCCGAGGTGATCCGCGGTGGCATCCTCTCGGTCGACCACGGCCAGTACGAGGCCGCGGCCGCACTCGGCCTGCCGCGCGGTCGCCAGGTGCGCCGCATCATCCTGCCGCAGGCAATGCGTTCGATCCTGCCGGCCGCGTTCAACGATGTGATCGGCCTGGCCAAGAGCACCTCGGTGGTCTACGTGCTGGCGCTGCCGGAGCTGTTCTACACCGTGCAGGTGATCTACCGCCGCAACCTGGAAGTGGTGCCGCTGCTGATGGTGGCCACGGTCTGGTACCTGGTGATCCTGACCGTGTTGTCGCTGCTGCAGCGGCGCGTGGAGCAGCGCTTCGCGCGCGGCCAACTGCAGCGCGAGCGTTCGGTGTCGCGGGTGTCGTCACCGGTGCGGACATCCAGTGATGCCGCACCGCGCGTAGTCAATCGCCCGCGCATCGCCACGCAGGTTGAAGCGGGCGAGGGCGCATCCGTGTCGCTGCATGGCGTGGGCAAGGCGTTCGGCGATCTGCCGGTGCTGGAAGACGTGAACCTGGAGCTGCGCGCTGGAAGCGTGACGGTTCTGATCGGCCCGTCCGGTGCCGGCAAGTCCACGTTGCTGCGGCTGATCAACCACCTGGAACGCGCCGACAGCGGCTATGTGACCGTGGGCGGCCAGCTGATCGGCTACCGCCGCGAGGGTGACACCCTGTACGAACTGCCCGAGCGTGAGATCCGCCGCCGTCGTGCCGAAGTGGGCATGGTGTTCCAGGGCTTCAACCTGTTCCCGCACCTGACCGCATTGGAGAACATCATCGAGGCGCCAATCGCGGTGCGCGGTGTGCCGCGCGCGCAGGCCGAGCAGCAGGCGCGCACGCTGCTGGAGCGGGTCGGCCTGGCCGACAAGGCCGATGCCTTCCCGCGCCAGTTGTCCGGTGGCCAGCAGCAGCGCATCGCGATTGCCCGCGCGCTGGCGCTGCAGCCGAAGGTGCTGCTGTTCGACGAACCGACCTCGGCGCTGGACCCGGAGCTGGTAGCCGAAGTGCTGAGCGTGATCGAAGAACTGGCCCGCTCCGGCACCACGCTGGTGATCGTCACCCATGAGCTGAGCTTCGCCCGCCGCGTGGCCGACCACGTGGTGATGATGGACCAAGGCCGGGTGATCGAGCAGGGCACGCCCGAGGCCCTGTTCGAGCGCCCGCGCCAGCAACGCACCGCCGATTTCCTCGCCAAGACCCTGTAACCCCGGAAGGAACACCATGAGCCCTGCAGCACCGCGTCGTCCCTCGCGCAGCACCCTGTTGATCGCAGGGGTGCTGGTCATCGGCATCGCCGGCATCGTCTACTCGCGCGTGCGCCAGGCCCCGGATGCCGGCGCCGTGGCCGCGACCAGCCTGGCCGGCGCGAACACCGCCATCCTGAAGGGCACGCTCGACGCGAAGGCGCAGGCCTTGATCCCGGCCGACTATCGCTTCGTCACCCCCGGTACGTTCACCGTGGCGACCCACCCGGGGCAGCTGCCGCTGGCCGACTACGGCGCCGACAGCAAGGACGTGGTCGGCATCGAGCCGGACATCGCGCGGCTGATCGCGGATGCGTTGGGCCTGAAGCTGGTGATCGTGCCGGTGGCCTGGGCCGACTGGCCGCTGGGGCTGGAATCGGGCAAGTACGATGCGGTGCTGTCGAACGTGACGGTCACCGAGGAGCGAAAGAAGAAGTTCGATTTCTCCAGCTACCGTTACGACCTGCTGGGCATCTACACGCGCACTGATGGGCCGATCCAGAAGATCGAAAAGCCGGCCGACGTTGCCGGGCTGAAGGTGATGGTCGGTGCCAGCACCAACCAGGACCAGATCCTGCGGCAGTGGGACCAGCAGAACATCGCTGCCGGCTTGAAGCCGGTGGAGTACCAGTACTTCGATGACGCGGTGGTCGGCCGGTTGGCGGTGATCACCGGGCGGGCCGATGTCTCGTTCGAGCCCAATGCCACCGGCGCGTACTCGGCACGCGACGGCAAGGTGCGGCGCGTGGGCCTGTTCCCCGGCGGCTGGCCGAACGCTGCGGCGATCTCGGTGACCACCCGCAAGGGCAGCGGCCTGGCTGATGCGGTGACGCAGGCGCTGAACACGCAGATTGCCAGTGGTACCTATGCGCAGGCGCTGAAGCGATGGAACGTGGCCGAGGAAGCCGTGCCGCAGTCGCAGACCAATCCGCCGGGGTTGCCAACGTTGCAATGACACCGGGCGTGGCCCGGGTGACCCCCCGCTTTGTAGAGCCAAGCCTTGCTCGGCTGCTTTACCAGCGCGCCTCCAGCGTTTTGAACGGTTTCGCCAGCCGCACACCCTCGGCATCGAAGTCGGAAACGCTATGCCCATCCACACGCACCGTCTTCGGCATGGTGCGCGCCGGCCACCAGACTTTCACTGCCGTCCCGCTGCGCAACCCCTTGCCCAGCGTGACCGTCAGCGTGCCGTCGCGCTGCCGCGCCTGCATCTGCAACGTGCCATACGCGGTCGGCAGCCGCTCCACCGCCAACCCATCGCCCGCCACCCACGACAGCGGCGTGCCCGGCAGCAATGACAATGCATCATCGTCTTCGCGCATCAGCATGCCGAACAGCGTGCGGCCATACTCGGCACCAATCCAAGTATGCGGCATGTCGCCCAGGTAGCGGGGGAAACGCAGCCGCGAGTGCACGACCTCGGCCAGTACCTGCCACTCAAGCGGGCGCCGATCATGCAACAGACCCTGCAGCAGCTCATCGGCTGCCTGCGGCTGGCCCAGGTGCACATAGCTCAGTACGTTGCGGATTTCGTACGGCGTGTAGGCGTACAGCGCACCGGGCTGGTTGCGCTTGCGGACGTCCTCCAGGTAACGCGCGAAGGTGGTCTTCAACGCCTCGGCGGGCAGCACGCTCTGCGTGCCGGTCGGGTCCAGTGCGATCGATACCCCGGTGGGGTCGCCATCGCCCAGGTCGGCCGAGGAGGGAATGAAGTCGATGCCCTTCCACGCCATCGTCGCCTGGATAGAGGCGTGCAGCGCGTCGTAGAGCAGCTTGTATTGCTCGCGCGCCCAGGCAGCAGTCTCGTGGTCGCCCAGTGCCTCGGCCAGCCACGCGCCGTCGTGCCAGCCCTTCAGTCCCCAGTAGTCATCCCAGTAGCTGTGGGTGGGCGAGGGGTAGCCCTCGTGGCTGATCGACGGCGCAAGGATGCCCGCGAAGCGTTCCGGTGCCGGCTGGTCGGCCTTGTAGCCGGGCACCAGCGTGCGCTCGCGCAGTTCCTGCAGAAAGCGCAGCGCCGCTTTCACTTTCGGCAGATAGGCGCGCACTGTTTCTGGCCCGCCATCGAGGCGCGCGACATCGGCCACCAACGCGACGTACTGGCCCTGGCTGTCGTACTCGATGTCCGAACCAAAGCCGGTGTTGACACTGCCATCGTCGTTGAGGATCGGCGAGACCAGGCCGTTGGCATGCACGCCGTGTTCGCTGTACCAGGCCAGGTAGTCGCGCGCGACGCGTGCTTCGCCCATGCGCAGCAGCACCGCCGAGGTGGCCATGCCGTCGCGGATGAAAGAGCGGTTGTAGTTGCGGGGCCCGGGCTGCATGGCCGGGCCGGTCTGGTTGATCAGCATGTAGGCGGCCTGCGCGCGCAGCATGTCGACCAGCGAAGGATCGGGCAGGCGCAGCCCGACCTGGCCCAGCCGTGCCTGCCAGTCCGCGGAGGCCTGCGTGGCCAAGGAATCGAACGCCGTATTGGCATCGCGGGGCAGCGTGGCCAGATCGAGCGCAGGCGCCTCGGGCAGTGCGCCCTTGCTATCGGCGGCGGCAGTACCCAGCGGGAACGCGACCACGATGGCATCGCTGGCGCCCGGTGCCAGTGATACACGGTAGTTGAGCGCGGCGGCGGCAAGACCCTGGTCATCACGCGCCTGTTGCGTGGAGGGCAGCTGGCCGGCAGCGAGGATCGCGGTGATTTCCGTTGCGCCATCCCTGCCAAATGGCGCCGCGCCGGACGCAGTCACCGGCGTGAGCGACTGCAGCAGCGTGCGACCATTGATGCGCACGGCCTGTCCATCGATCGCCACATCGCGGATGGGTGACAGGCCGCCGTTCTGCCACGGTGGATTCATCTGCATCGGGCGCACGACCAGGCTGAGCGTGCCGTCGATCCGGGTGCCGCCGGTGTTGTGCAGGCGATGACGCAGGAAGGTCACCGGCTGGCCATTGCGCTCGATGGCGAACGCTTCACTACGCAGCTCCAGGCCAGGTTGCGGTGACCAGGTAGCGGAGGGCATCGGCTTCCAGCCGTCCCGCAATGCATGCTGCACGTTCTGCCCGGCCGCACCCGCAGTGCTCCCATCGGCGCTGCGCCAGATTGGCTGCACCAGCGGCGCGCCCTTGAATGCTTCCAGATTGCCGTACTCGTCGAAGATCGATTTCTGTCGCCCGGCATGCACGCCGACGGCGGTCCAGTAAGTCTGCTGCATCTGCAGTGAGGCTGGGAACAACGGGCGCTCCGCGCCGCTGGCGGCGATCTGATACTGCTTCATCGGTGTCATCACGGCTTTTGGGCCGAGCAGGCGCAGGCGTGCCACCTTTGGTGCAGATCCATCCACGCTCAGGCGGAATGCACGCACGGCCTGTGCGGCATTGGCGGCCAGCCAGCTCTGGCGGTGGCTGGCCGCCTGCGCATCGTGCGCGAGGTCCTGCCACCGGCCCTGTGCATCCTGAACCTGCAATCGGGCAGGGCCGCGGCTGCCATCAGCCCAGTCGACCACCAGACCAGCCGTCGATTGAGCCTGCGGCAGCGTGATCTCTAACGCATGGGATCCATTTGTCCCGGCCGGAATCGGGACGGTGCCGCCGCCTTGCCAGAGCGCTGCTGCCTGCGTTGCATCGATACCGCTGATGCGTGCGCTGAGCGTGCTGTCCAGCGGCTCCATCTCGAAGATCGACACGCCCCAGTCGGAAGTGCGCTGCGGACTGGCCAGCCGCAGATAGCGCGCCTGCCGCGGCGCGAAGTACAGCGTTTCCACATCGCCCAGTGAATCGGCCATCGTGTACGCGGTCTGCCACTGCGTGCCATCCAGTGAGGTCTGTAGCGAATAGCCTTCCGGATTGGAGACATCCCAGGTGAGGCGCGCGCCGGACAGCAGGGTGGGCGCGCCCAGGTCGATCTGGAACCAGTGGCCGGGGCTGAAGGCGCCGCCGGTCACGGTCTTCGGGTCGCCGTCGATCAGGTGGCCGATCGCCATCGCCGGTACCTGTTGCGATGAACTGCTGGCCTGCCATTGGCTGCGCGGGGTGAGAGTCTGTGCCTGTGCGCTGGAGACCAGGGCGGCCAACAGCAGGGCCGCGGCAAGGCGCAACGGGAAAAGCGGGGTGGAGACCTTGGAGCGTTCGGCGCGCAACGTCATTACGGACAGCCTCGCAGGTTCGACCGGAATCGGGCGAGCGCTACGCTAGCAAGGGATGTAATCGGTTACATGACGCACTGCAGCGCCGCTGGACGCTGGCCCCGCCATCACGGGAGGGCTGACGGATGTGGCTCTGGACGTGTAGCGCGGATTGGCTAGGGTCACATCGCAAGTCTTTTAGTTTGGTTGTCATTTGACAACTTACGTGAGCCGTGTGCAGACTATGGAGAACAAGGAATGTCTCGAGCGCGTCATCCAGACAAGGACATCGAAGCGGCGTTGCAGTTCGCGGAGGACCGTGGGTGGAGGCTCCGTATGGCGTGCGGCCATGCGTGGGGCCGGATGTATTGCCCTTACAACGACACCGATTGCCGATGCGGGGAGTTCTGCATCGTGAGCGTCTGGAGCACGCCGCGAAGCGGCAGCCATCATGCAAGGGCCTTGCGGCGTGTGGTCGAGAACTGCAGTCGTGAGCAATGAGATCAGGCTTCGTCAGAAGCGAAGGGGTCAATCATGGAATTCAACTTCACCCTGAAGTACCGCTTGCCGGACACAGGCAATGAAATCGGCGTCCTCGAGCAGCGCCTGGCCGAAGGCGGCTGTGACGACGCGCTTGTGGGCCTTGGGCTGCCGGGACGGCTGGCCCTGGCGTTCTGCCGCGAAGCAGACAGCGCAGGGGCTGCCCTGCGTTCGGCGCTGGACGATGTGCAGCGGGCCGTGCCCGGTGCCGAACTGGTTGAAGTGAGCCCCGATCTGGTGGGGCTCACTGACGTCGCAGACCTGCTCGGAATGTCGCGCCAGAACATGCGGAAGCTCATGCTGGCCAACCCGCAGTCGTTTCCGTCCCCCGTGCATGACGGCTCGACCTCGATCTGGCATCTGGTCGACATTCTCGGTTGGCTGCGAGCGCGCGGCAGCGGGAAAGTCACGACGGAAATGACCGAGCTCGCCGCCGCTGCGCTGCAGATCAATCTGGCCCGGGAAGGGCGCAGGCTTCACCCGAAGACGTAGCAGCGGCCAGAATCGGAGCCCATCGCATTACAGCTCCACCGTCTCCCACCATCGCGTACCCGCCTGCGGCGCCTGCATGTCCAGTGCTTCGCCCATCATCGGCGTGGCCACCGGCACGTTCTTCGCGGCCGCCAATGCCGTGATGCGTTCGAACGGCTGCTGCCATGCGTGCAAGGCCAGATCGAAGGTGCCGTTATGGATCGGCAGCAGCCACTTGCCGCGCAGGTCCAGGTGCGCCTGCAGCGTCTGTTCCGGCTGCATGTGCACGAACGCCCAGCGTGGGTCGTACGCACCGGTTTCGATCATGGTCAGGTCGAACGGACCGTACTTTTCGCCGATGGCCTTGAAGCCGTCGAAGTAACCGGTATCGCCGCTGAAGAAGATGCGGAAGTCGCCGTCCTGGATCACCCATGACGCCCACAGGCTGCGGTCGCTGTCGCCCAGCCCGCGGCCGGAAAAATGCTGGCCCGGGGTGGCGGTCAGGCGCAGGCCGCTGGCTTCGGTGGATTGCCACCAGTCCAGCTGTTCGACCTTGCTGGCATCCACGCCCCAGGCGATCAGCTGGTCGCCGACGCCGAGCGGTGCAATGAAGCGCGCGGTCTTGCCGGCCAGCTGCATCACCGCTGCGTGGTCGAGGTGGTCGTAGTGGTTGTGCGAGAGGATCACGCCGGCGATCGGCGGCAGATCGTCGATGCTGATCGGCGGCGCATGGAAGCGGGCCGGGCCCATCCACTGCACCGGCGAGGCGCGCTCGGAGAACACCGGGTCGGTCAGCCAGTACTGGCCGCGCAGCTTCAGCAGGATCGTGGAGTGCCCCAGCCGGAACAGGCTGCGGTCCGGTGCAGCATCCAGTGTGGCGCGGTCCAGCGGCTGCACTGGAATCGGGTGCGCGGGCACGGTGCCCTTGGGTTTGTTGAAGAGGAACGTCCACCAGATCTCCAGGCCGTCGCGCAGGCCCATCGCTGGACGGGGCAGGGCATTGCGGAACTTGCCATCACGGTACTGCGGAGACTCGGGGAAGTCGGGGAGGGACCAGGACTTGCAGAAGGTGTAGGCGGTCACGGCGAGGATTCCAAGCAGGAGGACAAGGAGCAGGCGCTTCATGGGTGACGTCCGCTGAGTACACTGCACAGTGTAGTTTCGGGTTTTCCAAAAGTACACTACCAAGTGTAAAATGGAGGCATCCGTTCAGTTATCCGGTTTCTGCCATGCCCCGTGCCCCACAACGCCTGACCGACCGCAAACGCGAGGCCATCGTGCGCGCGGCGGTGGAGGAGTTCCGTGCATCGGGCTACGAGGCGACCAGCATGGACCGCATCGCCGAGGTGGCCGGGGTCTCCAAGCGCACCGTCTACAACCACTTCCCGAGCAAGGAAGCGCTGTTTTCGATGATCCTGGAGGAGCTGTGGGAACGCAGCGTGGCCAGCGACACATTGCCGTACCGCGCCGACCAGCCGCTGCAGGCGCAGTTGCTGCAGTTGCTGGGGCAGAAGCTGGAACTGCTCAGTGATGCCAACTTCATCGATCTGGCGCGGGTGGCGATGGCCGAGATCATCCACTCACCGGAGCGTGCGCAGGCCATCGTCTGCCGCATGGGCGAGAAGGAAAGTGGCGAGAGTGCGTGGATCCGCGCGGCCATCGCTGACGGCCGGCTGCGCGAGGTCGATCCGGAGTTCGCCGGCCACCAGCTGCACGGGCTGGTGAAGAGCTTTGCGTTCTGGCCACAGGTGACGATGGGGCAGGCGCCGTTGAACGCAGAGGAGCGTGCACGCGTGGCCGAATCGGCGGTGGCGATGTTCCTGGGTTTCTACGCGGTCTAGCTGGCGGCGAAGCGGAGGAACTCGTCGGCCGGCAGCGCCGCCGAGTACAGATAGCCTTGGCCGACATCCACGCCCAGGGCCCGCAGCTTCTGCTCCTGCGCCAGGGTTTCGGTACCTTCGGCCACCACGATCGCGCCGCAGCGGTGCGCAACCTCGACGATGAAGCGCACGATCGACTGCGACTTGGCGTCGGACAGTGTGGCGATCAGCGCCTGTTCGATCTTGACCTCGGCGATGGCCAGCTGCGAGAGCAGGATCAGGGTTGAATAGCCAGCGCCGAAATCATCCAGCGACAGGGTGACCTCTGCCGCCAGCAGCTGTGCGATGTTGGCATCGACCGCGTCGCGCTCGACGATCTCGGTCCATTCGACAATCTCAAGGCGCAGCATCGCACCGGGCACATCATGCAGCTGCAGCAGTTCCTGCAGGCGCAGGCCGAAGTCGGGCAGGCGCAGTGACTCGGCCGAAACGTTCACTGCGATCTTCAGCTGCCAGCCATCGCGTCGGCACTGCTGCAGGAAGTGGATGGCCGACTGCAGCGTGGCCCATTCCAGTTCGGCCAACCGCCCATGCCGACGCAGCAGGGAGATCACGCGCATCGGTGCGATCATCCTGCCCTCGGTATCGCGCATGCGCAGCAGTGCTTCGGCGCCGACCAGTTGGCGATCCTGCAGGCGATGCTTGGGCTGGTAGCACAGCGGTGCGTCGCCCTGCTGCAGCCAACGTTCGAGAGCGACTTCGATCAGGGCGTCGATCTCGCTGTCGCGCTGGATCGGGTCGTCGAAGAACACGACGCCGGATTCGATCGCACTCAGTGCAACGGTGATCGCACGGAACGGAAGATGTCCTTCGTCGGCATCTACGGGGGGCTTCAATTCGACTACTGCACAGCGGAACAGCGGCCGGAAACCGGGCCAATCGCGGCCGACCTGCTCGGCCAGGTTGCTGGCCAGCTCGGTGATCTGGGGCTGCGTGCGCAGTTCGGACAAGGTCAGGTCGCGCACCAGGATCGCCAGCGTGGCATCGCCGAACTGGTAGATCTCCAGTTGCGCGGACGGCAGCGAGGGCAGCAGCCGATGTACTTCTTCGGTGCTGTCGCGCTGCCAGATACCGTTGTCCTGCAGCGGACCATAGCGCAGGCGCAGATCGCGCAGGTTGCCCATCTCGGCCACGATCAGGCAGGCCTTGCCGATGCCGTCGTTGTCGCGCCAGTAGTGCTGCAGGCGTTCGCCGAGCGCACGCATGTTGGGCAGGCCACTGATCGGATCGATGCGCAGCCAGGCCTGTTCGCGCTGGCGTTGTGCATCAATCTGCGCATCGTTGTAGACCAGTGCGAACACCGCGCCGAGCATCAGCAGTGATAGTGGCAGTGCCAGCAGGCGCTGGATTGCCAACTCCTCCACGGGTAGCTGATGGGCGCCGATGATTGCTACCCCCAGTGCCAGGCCCAACGCAGTGACGACGATACGAACGCCCCAGGCCTGCAGGATCAGGCGCAGCGAGAGTTCATTGAGCATGCGCGGGTGCAGGCGCCTGCGCAGCCAGACGCCGGCCAGCATCTGCAGCGTGGCCTCGAGGCCGGCAGGCAGGAAATACTGGATGCCGGCGAACTGGTAGCGGGCCAGCAGGCTGGCGCCCAGGCAGGCCAGGCCACCGCGCCAGCCGCCGAGCAGGCCGCTGACCAGCAGGATGTCGAAACCCAGGTGGAGCTTGACCACGCCCTGGCTGTAGCGGGCCACGAACCAGGAATTGAACAGGTAGATCAGGCCCAGCGCCACGCCCACATACAGGCGGCGGCCTTCAATGGCGTGGCCGGCGCGGCGGGTGGCGATCAGCAGCACGCCGATCATGCCGATCACCGCCGTGGCCTGCAGCAGGTACAGCGGCAGGCCGGGCAGGGCGCTGTCCAGGACCTGGGCCGAGACCCGTGAAAGCGCATCCATAGCAGGTTCCCGCCTGTGACCGACGGCCGGTGACGAGCAGCGTAGTCGCAGCAGCGCGCAGGTTCAATTGCAGCGGTCGTTTCCGGGAAGGAGGTGTTCGGCCATGAAATCGACAAACACCCGAACACGCGGCTGCTGATGGCGATGGCTTGGCCAGAGGGCCCAGAAGGTGCTTCGCTCGGTGCTCCATGGGTCCAGAACGCTGACGAGCGAACCGCGGTCCAGCGCATCACGCGTGGCGAAGTCGGGCAGGCACGCAATGCCATGGCCATCGATGGCCATGTGCAGGATCGTCTCAAGATGATTGGCGGTCATTGCGGCAGTCAGCCGGGTTTCAGCGCCTCCCTCACGTGCGGGCAGTGGCCAGCGTTCGATCAGGCCGGTGCCGGGAAAGCGATGGAGAAGGCATGCGTGGCCGCTCAGCTCGTCCGGGTGCTGCGGCGTGCCGCGCTGGGCGAAGTACGCAGGGGCGCCCACGCACAGCAGGCGGGTACTGCCGAGGTTGCGGCCGTGCAGCCGGGAGTCGGCGGGGCTGCCTGTGCGGACGACGGCATCGAAGCCCTCCTCGATGACATCGACCAGGCGGTCGCTGAAGTGCAGGTCGAGTTCGATGGCGGGGAAGCGCTGCGCAAACGCCGAAAGCACCGGCAGCATCAGACCGCTGGCGAGTGGAAGACTGACCTTCAGGCGACCGCTGGGCGCGGCCTGGGCATCGGTCAGTTCGCGTTCTGCCGCAGCGACCTCGATCATGATGCGGCGGCAGCGTTCAAGGAACTGCTCGCCTTCGGCAGTCAGGCTGACGCTGCGGGTATTGCGATTCAGCAGGCGGGCGCCCAGGCGCTCTTCCAGCCGGGCGATGGTCTTGCTTGCGGCCGAAGGGGTGATGCCACGCTGTCGTGCTGCGGCCGCGAAGCTGCGTGCCTCGGCGACCAGAACGAAGAGGCTGAGACCGGCAAAGCTGTCCATGACGTGGCCATTGATGACGTTTGTGTCATTAAAGCATGGAGCGAATGACGGATTCTTACGCAATAGCGTCGTCCATAGCATCAATGCGGTGGCGCTTGGCCACGCTCGAGTTTCATCGACATGTCTGTTGCCTCTGCTGAGACGGCCGGATCATCACGCTTTGGCGTGGTGCTGGCAGGCTGTCTGACGGCGCTCACCATTCCCTTGAGCATTGCCAGCCCTGCCGTGGGCATTCCTGCCATCCGGGACGCGCTGGGCGGTTCTCCTGCGGCGTTGTCCTGGATCATCAACGCCTACCTGTTGACCTACGGCTGCACCACGCTGGTGGCCGGTGGACTGGCCGATCTGCATGGCAGGCGCCGGATCTGGATTATGGGCGGCGCGTTGTTTGCACTCGTCACCGGCCTGATTCCCTTGATGCCCGATGTGGCGTGGATCAATGTCCTGAGACTGCTTCAGGGGATGGCGGCGTCGGCAGCGTTTGCCGGCGCGATGGCGTCGCTGGCGCAGGTGTTCGACGGCCAGGCGCGGGCAAGGGTGTTCAGCCTGATCGGCACCACTTTTGGTGCAGGGGCCGCAGGCGGTCCGCTGTTGGCGGGCGGGTTGATCGATGCGCTGGGCTGGGAATGGGTGTTCTTCCTGCCTGCGTTGCTGGCGGCCCTGACCGTACCGCTGGTCGCCCTGTCATCCGCCGAATCAAGAAACGCCGGTTCGCCACGCCTGGATTGGCTGGGGGCCATCACCTTCATGCTGGCGCTGGGCTCACTCACCTACGCCATGATCGTGCTGCCGGAACGTGGCCTGCTGCATCCGCAGACGCTGGTACTGCTGGCGCTCTCGGTGGTGCTGCTGGGCGTGTTCATTGCCGTTGAACGCTCCCATCGAACACCGCTGCTGGATCTCGGGCTGTTCCGCAACCGGCGTTTTGTTGGCGTGCAGATTCTGGCCGCTGCCCCTGCGTTCTCCTACGTCGTCCTTCTGGTCGTGCTGCCGGCTGGCTTCATCGGTGTTGAAGGACTGCGACCCACCGAGGCTGGACTGGCGATGGCAGCGCTGTCTGCACCCTTGCTGGTTGTTCCCCTGGTTGCCGGCTACCTGCTGCGCTGGATTCCGGCGCGGACGCTGTGCTGTGCGGGCCTGCTGATCGGTGCTCTTGGGCTGGCATGGCTGGCGCAGGTGTTCCAGTTCCCGTCGGTGCGCTGGATGCCGATGCTGGTCATCGGAATCGGCATCGGCCTTCCCTGGGGGATCATGGATGGCCTGGCGGTCAGCGTGGTCGGCAAGGAGCAGGCCGGCATGGCCGCTGGCATCTTCAATGCGATGCGACTGGCAGGCGATTCCATTGCCCTCGCGCTTGTCGGCATCATGCTCTCGGCCCGGATTGGCGGGAACATGATGCTGGAGGCCGGCGTCGTGGCCCGTGCCGCCGTGCACAGGCTGTCCATGGGCGACCTTGGCGGAGCGGTGGAGGCATTGCCCGGCGTTTCGAGAACGGCGCTTGCCCAGGCATACATGGAGGCCGTCCGTGGCCAGCTGTTTGTCCTGGCGATGGCGACCGTGCTGACCGCCATCGTGCTTGGGTACCTGTTGCGCGAAGAGGTCGAGCCTGGCCTGAGCAGGGGCAGTCAGTAGCGCGGGTCGGCGATGGCCGGCAGCACCAGTTCGCGCACGAAGCCGGACGGTGACAACTGCAGCAGCGCGCGCACCATCGCAACGACGTCGTGCACCGGCACCAGCTCGCCGTCGCCGCGCGCTGCGGCCTCTGCCACCGGAACCGACAGCGCATCGTCGGTGTTGAGGTAGCCCAGCTGCAGGCTGGTCACCGCCAGGCGGCGATCGCGGAAACCCTCGCGCAGTGCATCGGCGATGCCGTTGAGTGCGAACTTGGATGCACCGAACGCCACTTCCGGGCGGCCGCTGCGCGGCAGTGCCGAGGTCGAGCCGGTCAGCACCAGCTGCGGGCGTGGCGCGCCCAGCACCCGCGGCAGCAGGCGCTGCAGCAGCACCAGGGTCGCGGTGATGTTGACGTCGACCAGCTGGGTGAGCGCGGCATCGCTCTCGTCGAGGAAGGCGTACTCGTCGCTGAAGGCGGTCTCTTCCCAGATGCCCAGATTGTGGATCAGCACATCCAGATCGGCCGGTGCCTGCGCTGCGATGTGATTGGCAGCCAGGGTGGGTTGGGACAGATCGGCCTCGATCCACTGCAGGGTGACACCCTCGGGGCATTCAAGGTCGCGCGGACGGCTGCGCGAAACGCCGATGACGGTGTCGCCCGCACTGCACAGGCCTTCCACGAACGCCCGACCCAGGCCCCTGCTGGCGCCGATGACCATCAATTTCATGTTGCTTCCTTGTTGTACTGCGGCGGCCTCAGTCGGCAGCCAGAATGGTGTCCCAGTCGGCGAACGCGCGCAGGCCGCTGCGCTCGGCGGTAATGATCGAGGCAGTGTTGTCGAGCTGGCAACGGTACTGAGGCTGCAGCCCGGCCGCCTGCGCGGACACGGCCATGGCGTGTACCAGCTGGCGCGCGTGCCCGCGACCGCGGGCCTCGGGCAGGGTCAGCACGCCCATGTCGGCCAGGGCTGGATCCAGGCTCCACGGGTACATGCTTCCCGCGGCAACCAGCCGCTCGCCATCGAAGGCGCCGAACACCTGCCAGTGGTCCAGCTCGACCCAGGCGGCATCGAGATCCTCTTCGCTGGCGTTGGCCTGGAACACCTCAAACGCGGCTGCGTCGGCCGGGTCGAGACGGCGGATAAGTGGTGGTGCAGGGCGCGCGGCCAGGGCCGCAAGTTCTGCGGCAGGGAAGTAGAAGACACGATCCGCACCATGCGTGCGCTGGCCGAGCTGCTGCAGGCGCTGTTGCAGCTGTGCCAGCGTCCAGTGCGGTTGCGCGTGCAGGTGCAGGCGAGCCGCCAGGGCAGGGCGCAACAGTGCGCGAGCGGGGCCCACGACCGGCTGCAGCAGCATGCCGTCCTCGCCCTCATCGAAATCATCGCTGCACGCCAACTGCAGCTGTGGATCATCCCGCAGCGTGCGCTGCCCGGAGAACACGCCGCGCCAGGTCGCATCGATCAACGGGGCAAACACATCATCCATGACCGGTGTCTCGCTCAGTGCCGGGGCAGGTCCACCTGCAGGCCGGCGGCCTTCCATTCGGGGTAACCGGCGGCGAGCCGCTGCGCGGTCAGTCCGGCCTCGCGCAGCATCGCCACCGCATCGTTGGACAGCACGCAGTAGGGGCCGCGGCAGTACGCGACAATGTGGACGGCACGCGGCAGTTCGTCCATCCGTGCACGCAGTTCCGTAACGGGAATGTTCAGCGCGCCGGGCAGGTGGCCCAGATCGAATTCCTCGCGCGGCCGCACATCCAGCAGCACCACGCTGCTGCGTTGTTCCAGCAGCTGCTCCACGGTCAGTCCTTCCAGCGCATCGCGGCGCTGCAGGCTGTCGTGGATCACGCCGTGCATTTCGCTGCGTTGGTGGTCGGCATAGTCGCGCAGTGCGGCCAGCAGGTTGCCCAGCGGGCCATCACCGCTGCGGTAGAGGATGCGCTTGCCGTCACGGCGGGTCTGTACCAGGCCGGCACGGCGCAGCTGCTGCAGGTGCTGGGAGGTATTGGCCACCGACAGGCCGGTCAGTTCAGCCAGGCGTTCCACGGCGCGCTCGCCCTGGGCGATGTGCTCCAGCAGGGCCAGGCGATGGGCATGGCCGAGCGTGCGGGCGATCTCGGCCAAGGCCTCCAGCGGTGAGGGTGGTGGCTCTGTTGCAGCGTTCATGCGGGGCACGCTAGCATCGCTCTATCATTCAAGCAAATAATTGAAGGTGTGCGATATGTCTGGCCAGGCGACATTCGTGATGGATGCTGTGGTAGTCGGCGTGGGAGCGACCGCAGTAATGGACCTGTGGGCGGTGGTGCAGCGGCGGCTGTTCGGCATTCCCTCGTTGGATTTTGCGATGGTCGGGCGTTGGCTGGGGCACCTGCCACGCGGGCGCTTCCGCCACGACGGCATCGGCCGCGCGGCAGCGGTCGGTGGCGAGCGCGCGCTGGGCTGGACCGCGCATTACGTGATCGGGGTGGTTTTCGCGGCGTTGTTGCTGGCCGTGGCAGGGAGCGATTGGGTGCATGCACCCATCCTGTGGCCGGCGCTGGCCTTCGGCATTCTCAGTGTTGCCGCGCCGTTCTTCATCCTGCAGCCGGGCATGGGTGCAGGCATTGCCGCTTCGAAGACCCCGGCGCCGGGCAAGGCACGCCTGCGCAGCCTGGTGGCGCACAGCGTGTTCGGCGTGGGCATGTACCTTTCCGCGCTGCTGTTGGCCGCGGTTCGTGCAACATGAGCGAGAATCGGCGGGGTCACCGGCAACAGGAACACCCCGGCATGGAAGCACCCAATCCCTTCACTGATGGCATGCCGCTACCGTGGGCATGGCAGGAAGCGTTGGCCGATGCGCGCATCGAGCGGCAGTCGATCGGCGTGTCGCGCGCGGATGTAGCCCGTGTGCAACGGCCGGGGCAGGCCGATGCCTTCGTGAAGTCGGAAGTGATCGACGCCTTCAGTGAGCTCGGTGATGAGATCGCGCGCCTGCGCTGGCTGCAGGAACAGGGACAACCGGCACCAACGGTAATTGCCACCGCCGAAGAAGCGGGCCGGCGCTGGTTGCTGATGAGCGCGCTGCCCGGCCGCGACCTGGCTTCGTCGCCGGAACTCGCGCCGCAGCAGCTGGTGGAACTGCTGGCCGACGCGCTGCGCGGGCTGCATGCGTTGCCGCTGGCAGCCTGTCCGTTTGACCAGCGACTGGCCTCGCGCCTGCAGGCCGCGCAGGCCCGCGTCGAAGCGGGCTTGGTGGATGCCGATGATTTCGATGATGAGCGCCTGGGCCAGAGTCCGCAGCAGGTCTTCGCCGAACTGTGCAGCACCCGGCCCGATCATGAAGACCTGGTGGTCAGCCATGGCGATGCCTGCCTGCCGAACCTGATGGTGGTCGAGGGGCGTTTCAGCGGTTTCATCGACTGTGGGCGACTGGGTGTTGCCGACCGCTACCAGGACCTGGCGCTGGCCGCGCGCAGCCTGGTCCACAACTTCGGCGACACGCGTTGGGTGGCGCCGTTGTTCCAGCGCTACGGCGCGGTGGCCGACGAGCGCCGGCTTGCGTTCTACCGGCTGCTCGACGAGTTCTTCTGAGCCCGCGCGTGGCTGGCGATGGCCGCGCAGATCAGGCCGCCCACCACGCTCAGGTGCTCCAGCGCGAAGAACAGGGCCAGCTGCTGTTCCGCGCCGTGCTTGGTCCAGAAGGTATGCACGACAACGATGGTCAGCAGCATGAACACTGCCAGCACGCCGCTGCCCAGCCAGAGCAGGCGATCAAGCAGCAGGCACAGTGCGCCGCCCAGCAGCACCACGGCGCTGGCGAGGTTGAACAGCACAGGCGGTTGCAGCCCGGCGGCCTGCATTTCGGCCACGCTGTTGTCCCACGCCAGCAGCTTGGCCAGGCCCGAGGACAGGAACGGCCAGCAGCAGCCGGGCGAGGAACCACAGCACGCGGCTGTCGAGCAGGGTGGCGATCATCCGTGGCATGCAGGAACTCCGGGTTGAGCGTTGGGCGGGCCGGGCAGCATCGGGCCTCAACAGCGGTTGAGGTCAAGGCTGGCTGAACGAAGCCCGATGGTGGTCGGGTTGTCGCCTTTTAATTGGACGAACGTTCGTTCACTATTCGCGCCATGAGCCGAGCCGACCGCAACGAGCAACGCATCGCGCAGATCCTGCAGGCCGCCCTGCAGTGCTTCCTCGAGAAGGGATTCCACCAGACCAGCATGCGTGACATCGCGCAGGCGGCCGGTGTCAGCCTGGGCAATCTCTACAACCACTTCCCGGGCAAGGAGGCGATCATCCTTGCCGTGGCGGTGGCTGAGAGCGAAGAGCTGGCACCGTTGCTGCAGCGACTGGCCGCGTCCGAAGGCGAGCGCGCACAGGTGCTGGCTTTCCTTCGGGACTTCCACGCACTGTGCCGGCAGCCGGAATGGGCGACGCTCGCCGTCGAAGTGCTGGCCGAGAGCGCACGCAATCCGGCCGTAGCCGAGGCATTTGCGGCCAATCGCAGGCAGTTGCAGGCGGTCCTGGCCGAAGCGCTGCAGCAGGTGGCACAGCGCGAACGCCGGCGTCCCGTGTTGGCCCCCGCATTGCAGGCGCAGGTGCTGCTGGATGCCATTGAAAGCGATGCACTGCGTCGGGGGCTGGGCGAAGCCGGTGGCGGCGATGAGGCATCGCTGGATCTTGGCCTGCTCGCGCTGCTGCTCGGGGCGCGCGCATGAGTGCCGTTGACCGGCGATTGCACGGCCTTGATCTGGCGCGCTACCTGGCCTTGGCCGGCATGGTGCTGGTCAACTTCCGCCTGGCGATGGCCGTGCCGGCAGAGGGCGCCGGATGGTTGGCAGGCTTCTTCCACTTTCTGGAAGGCAAGGCTTCGGCGACGTTCGTTACGCTGGCTGGCTTGGGCCTAGTGTTGGCCACGCAGCGGCAAGGGTGGTGGCCCGCCAGCGTGCAGACCATGAGGCGCGCGCTGTTCCTGCTGGCGCTGGGCCTGCTCAACCTGACCCTGTTCCCGGCCGACATCCTGCACTACTACGCGGTGTATTTCGCGCTGGCCGTGGTGTGGCTGCGTGCCTCGCCGCGCGTGCTGCTGACCAGCATCGTGGCCATTGCCGCCTGTTCGTTCTGGGCGCTGCTGCACTTGAATTACAGCGAAGGCTGGAACTGGCAGACGCTGGAATATGCCGGCCTGTGGCAATGGCCGGGCGCGGCCCGCAACCTGCTGTTCAATGGCTTCCACCCGTTGATGCCGTGGCTGTGCTTCTTCCTGCTGGGGATGCTTCTGGCACGGCTTCAGTTGTCGCAGCCGCGGGTACAGCATGCATTGCTGGTGCTGGGGCTGCTGCTGATCGGGGCTGGACATGGCGTGCAGCAGCTTGCGCAGGGAACGTCCTGGCAGGTGTGGCTGGGAACGCAGCCGATGCCGCCGGGACCGGCTTATGTGCTTACGGGCGCGGGTGCGGCCTGCAGTGTCATCGCCGCCTGCCTGTGGCTGGCGCGTGTGCGACCGGGTGACTGGTTGGAGCCGTTCACCGCGGCCGGACGCATGACCCTGACCCTGTATGTGGGCCACATCCTGCTGGGCATGGGCACGCTGGAAAGCCTGGGCCTGCTCGATGGCAGCGCGTCGCTCGCATCGGTGCTGCTGTGGGCGCTGCTGTTCCTGATGCTGGCGACGGGCGCGGCCTGGCTATGGTCGTGGCAGTTTGCACGCGGCCCGCTGGAGACGGTGATGCGGCGCATCGCAGGCTAGTTCCCTGGTCGTGCTCAAGTGATGTTGTGACGGACATGTCTGTGCCGCGGCGAACGCATCTGCGATAGTGGTGGCAGGTAACACTTTCCGCTTGCATCCATGTCATTCGCTTCGGCGCAGCATCTCGGCGAAGTCCTGCAACAATCCTATGGCATCACCCCCACCGCCGTGGTGCCACGCCCGGTGGGCGCCGACGCCAATGCCAGCGTGTATCGCGTCGATGCGCGGCACGGGCAGTGGTGGTTGAAATGCCGTACCTACCAGGTCGCCCCAGCGGTGTGGGACAGCCTGCATTGGATGCGCGGCACGCTGGGTATCGATGAGATCGTCGCGCCGTGGCCGGCGTTGACCGGTGGTGCGTCTGTGCAGCGCTGGGGATTGCAGTTCACCCTGTTCCCGTATGTGGAAGGCCAGTCCGGATTCGAGGCGGCGTTGAGCCGCACGCAGTGGAAACGGCTGGGGGAGGTGCTGCGGCGGCTGCATGGCGCGCAGTTGCCGGCGGAACTGCAGCAGGCACTGCCGATCGTACGGCTGGAAACCGCGGCGCTGGAGACCGTCGGGCAATGGTTGGCCGGCGAGGGCCTGGCGGCCGCGAAGGACGGGCTGGGCCGCGCATTCGTTTCGGTATGGGACCAGCAGCATGCGCGCATCGCGGCGCTGCATGCGCAGGCACGGGAGCTGCTAGCGGCGTTGCAGGACGCGCCGGTAGACCTGCATCTGTGCCACACCGATCTGCATGCCGGCAACCTGCTGATGGGCAATGACGGGGGCCTGCACCTGATCGATTGGGATGGTCTGTCGCTGGCCCCGCGCGAGCGTGACCTGATGTTCATCGGTGCCGCTGTTGGCGGGCGCTGGGGTCGCGAGAATCCACTGGGGTTCGAGGAGGGCTACGGCAGCGATCGCGGTGACCCGCGCTGGATCGCCTGGTACCGGCACTGGCGCATTCTGCAGGACCTGATCGAGTTCCAGCAGGTGCTGCTGGGCAGTGACGGGGAGGACCGATCGCCGCAGTTGCGCCGGCAGTCACTGCACTACCTGGGGGAGCAGTTCGCACCGGGCAATGTGTTCGATGCGGCGGAGCGGGTATATCGCGCGCTGGATCAGGTTCCAGGCCGTTGCCAGCATCGCCCCGGGTAGAGTCGACTGTTAGTCGACTATCGCGCGCAGCGCGGTTTCCGCCCGCTCCGAACGAAAAGCAGTCGACTAACAGTCGACTCTACCCATGGCCTGTCCATGCACGGCCCGTGGCTTGCCCGTGCAGGCCCCATGGCTTGTCCATGCAGATGGTTTTCATTCGGCGGGCTTGGCTGCTGCAGAGGCCGCCGCGCTTGCGGCGCGGCGCGACAACACGGCTTCGCGGTGGGCGATGTAGGCGTTGGCGGCGAGGATGATGCCGGCACCGATGAGCGTCCAGCGATCCACGCTTTCGTTGAACAGCAGCCAGCCGAGCAGCGTTACCAGCGGCAGCTGCAGGAAGCTGATCGGGGTCAGCGCCGAGACTTCACCGAGGCGCAACGCCCGCGTCCACAGCAGCTGGCCGACGGTGCCCAGCACGCCGGTGGCCAGCAGCCACAGCCACGCCATGCCGGAGGGCCAGACCCAGACGAACAGTGCCGGGACCAGCGACAGCGGCACCCAGAACACGTAGGTGTAGAGCACCACGGTGTCAGCGCTGTCGACACGGGTCAGCTGCTTGATCTGGATCGCCACCAATGAGCTGAGCACGGCGGCTGCCACCGCTACCAGGCTGCCGGCGGTGAAGCCGGCGGTGCCGGGGCGCACGATCACCAGCACACCGATGAATCCAACCACCACCGCGGCCCAGCGGCGTATACGCACGGTCTCGCCCAGCCATAGCACGGCGGCGATGGTGACGAACAACGGCGTGGAGTACGAGAGGGAAACCGCCTGCGCCAGTGGCAGATGGCCCAGTGCCCAGAACGCGCACAGCATCGAACCCAGGCCAATCGCACTGCGCACGAAGTAACGCGGCAGCTGCTGCGTTTTCAGTGGTGCATGGCCGGGGCGCAGCAGCATCGGCAGCAACGCGAGCAGGCCAAAGGCATTGCGAAAGAACGCCACTTCCTGGGTTGGTACGTACCGGGTGGCGTAGCGGATGGCGACGGCCATCAGGCCGAATGCCATCGTGCTGCCGAGCATCAGCAGCGCCGCCCGCATCGGGGTGGCGCTGGGGGAGAGGGCGGGGGTGTTCACCACTGTGCGCCGAGCAGGCGGGGCTCCGGTTCGATCGGCACGCCGAACTTCTCCAGCACTGAAGCGGAGATGCGTCGCGCCAGCGCCAGCAGTTCAGCGCCGCTGGCATTGCCATGGTTGACCAGTACCAGCGCGTGGCTGGGGGCCACGCCTGCATCGCCTTCGCGGAAGCCCTTCCAGCCGCAGGACTCGATCATCCATGCAGCCGAGACCTTGCGCTTGTCGTCCTGCTCGGCCGGGAACACGGGCAGGTCGGGGAAGTGCTGCAGCAGCACATCGACCTGTTCCAGCGGCAGCACCGGGTTCTTGAAGAAACTGCCGGCGTTGCCCAGCACATCCGGGTCGGGCAGCTTGCGGCGGCGGATCGCGATCACCGCGTTGGCCACGTCCACTGCGCTCGGCAGCTCCACGCCCTGTGCCTGCAGTTCCTCGCGGATGCCGGCATAGTCCATGCGCAGGTCGTGCAGCAGCGGCAACTTCAGTTCGATGGCGGTGATCAGGTAGCGGTCGATCTGCTGCTTGAACACGCTGTCGCGGTAGGTGAAGCGACACTGCTCGTTGTCCAGCCGTACCCAGGTTTGTTCCTGGCAGTCCCAGGCCTCGACCGCCTGAATGAACTCGCCGACCTGCGCACCGTAGGCGCCGATGTTCTGGATCGGCGCGGCACCGGCGGTGCCGGGAATCAGGGCCAGGTTCTCCAGCCCGGACAAGCCTTCCTGCAGCGACCACATCACCAGGCCATGCCAGGGCACGCCGGCCCCGGCGCGGATCACTGCGTGGTCAGCGCGGTGTTCCAGGAAACTGATGTCACGGTTGCCGAACACCAGCACGGTGCCCAGCAGGTCTTCGGCGATCAGTACGTTGCTGCCGGCACCCAGTACCAACAGGGGGCCGCTGGCCACTTCGGGCAATGCCAGCACTTCCGGCAGCAGTGCGGCATCGTGCAGTTCCAGCAGCTGCGCGGCGCTGGCCTGCACGTGGAAGGTGTTCAGCGCCTGCAGTGGCGCATTGCGGGTGAGCGTCCAGCGCAGCGGGGCGTTGCCGTCGACGGTATCCATGGGCGCGCTCACAGTGGGGCCACCGCGCCGCGGCTCGGCGCTTCGCGGCGGCGACGGATCGCCTCCACGCATTCGGAGACCAACGCCGGGCCACGGAAGATCAAGCCGCTGTAGCACTGCACCAGCGCCGCGCCCGCGGCCATCTTGGCCACCGCATCGGCACCGGACAGGATGCCTCCCACACCCACCAGCGGTACCGATTCGGGCAGGCGCGAGCGCAGGCGGCGCAGCACCAGGGTGGACTGCTCCAGCACCGGCGCACCGGACAGGCCGCCGGCCTCGTTGGCCAGCGGATCGCCGGCCACCTTGCTGTGGTCGATGGTGGTGTTGGTGGCGATCACGCCGTCCACCTGCAGTTCGCCCAGCACGCGCGCGGCGGCATCGATGTCGCGGTCACTCAGGTCCGGTGCCACCTTGACCAGCATCGGCACGCGGCGGCCGTGGCGCGCCGCGAGGTCTTCCTGGCGGTCACGCAACTGGCTGACCAGCTGGCGCAGCGCGGTCTCTTCCTGCAATTCACGCAGGCCGGCGGTGTTGGGCGAGGAGATGTTGACGGTGATGTAGTCCGCCAGCGGATACACCTTGTCCAGGCAGGCGATGTAATCGTCCACCGCCTGTTCGTTCGGGGTGTCCTTGTTCTTGCCGATGTTGATGCCGAGCAGGCCGCGGCGGTTGCGCGCGCGCTCGACATTGCGCACCAGCGCGTCCACGCCCGCATTGTTGAAGCCCATGCGGTTGATGATCGCGTTGTGTTCCGGCAGGCGGAACAGGCGCGGCTGCGGGTTGCCGGCCTGCGGGCGCGGGGTGATGGTGCCGATCTCGACGAAGCCGAAGCCGAGCGCGAACAGCGCATCGATGTGCTCGCCATTCTTGTCCAGGCCGGCGGCCAGGCCGACCGGATTGGGGAAGGTCAGCCCGAACACCGTGCTGGGCATCGGCGCGATGCGTGCGGCCAGCAGCGGCGTGGTGCCGGTGCGGTAGGCCAGGTCCAGTGCGGACAGGCCGAGGCCGTGGGCGCGCTCGGCGTCGAGCGAGAACAGGAAGGGGCGGGCAAGCGAATACATGCGTCGGTTCAGTCCAGCGTGCCGAGGAAGGCTCGGGTTCGATATTCAAAAGCGACCTGGCCGTCGACCGCGTGGGCGGCGAACAGGTCCTGCAGAGCGTCGATCATCGGCGCGTGGCGAGGATGACCGGATTGGGGTGCGTAGGAGGAGGACAGCAGGCGCCCGCGCAGGGCGTCGAAGTCCAGATGCTGTACGTTCGGCAACTCCACCATGCCGCGCAGGCCGCGGCCGAACCAGGCCTGCATGGTGGCATCGTCCTGGTAGCGCTCGGCCACCGCGGTGTAATCGGTGCCGTAGTCCAGCAGCAGCTGTTCATAGCCGATCAGGAATGGACTGGCATCGAGCAGGCGCGAATTCCAGTAGATCAGTGCCAGGCCACCGGGGCAGAGGATGCGCTGCCACTCGGCGCGCACTGCCACGGTGTCGAACCAGTGGAACGCCTGCGCGACGCTGACCAGATCGATGCTGGCATCGTCCAGGCCGGTGGCCTCGGCGCGGCCATCGACGGCGGAAAAGCCCGGATACTGCGGCGCCAGCCACTCTTCGGCGGCGGCGCGCATGGCGGCGTTCGGCTCGACCGCCACCAGCGGATGACCGCTGGCCAGAAACTGACGGCTGGAAATGCCGGTGCCAGCCCCGATGTCGGCGACACGGGCCTGGTGACTGACATCCATCGGGCCGTGCAGCCATTCCAGCAGCGCGGGCGGGTAATCGGGCCGGTAGCGGACGTAGTCGGCGACGCGGCTGCTGAAGCGTTCAGTGCTGTCGGAGGTGGTCATGGCGTCAGTTCGACACCGCGGCCAGCCACGCCAGGCCACCGAAGAACAGGATGAAGACCAGGATGGCGGCAAGTACCGCGCCGACCATCACCCAGCCCAGCACCAGGCCGGTAACGGCCAGGCCATCACCTTCCAGTTCGTGCGGGCGGCGGCGGATCTCGGCGCGGGCCATGTGGCCGGTGATGATGGCCACGATGCTGGCCACGAAGGGCAGGACGGTCCAGCTGGCGATGCCCATGACCAGGCTGACCACGGCCAGGGCGCTTGTCTGTCGGGGTGCCACGCTCATCGGGGTCCTCCTTGGCAGTGTGCACATGATAGTGCCTCTGCCCAGGCAATCCCATGCCCGGCGGATGCGATGGCAGGCGTGGACCCTGGTGGGCGAACGAGGTGCCAGCCCTGGTAGGCGCCGACCTTGGTCGACGAAAGCCATTTCAGCAGGGTAGGCGTCGACCTTGGTCGACGAAAGGCATGCCAACCAAGGTTGGCAGCTACCGGAGTGCCGGTAAAGGCATGCCAACCAAGGTTGGCAGCTACCGGAGTGCCGGTATCAGCCCATCAACACCTGGCCGCCATCCACGTTGAGCACGCTGCCGGTGACCCAGCGCGCCAGCGGCGAGCACAGGAACAGGGCGGCGTCGGCAATTTCGCGCGGATGGCCGAAGCGGCCGAACGGAATCTTCGCCAGGGTGCCGTGGTACAGCGCCGGATCTTCGGTGCGACGGCGATCCCACAGGCCGTCATCGAATTCAATCGAACCGGGGGCGATGGCGTTGACCCGGATCCGGTCCTTGGCCAGCGCCAATGCCTGCGACGTGGTGTAGTGCGACAGCGCGGCCTTTGCGGCGGCGTAGGGCGCGCCACCGGGGCGTGGCTGCTGTGCGGCAATCGAGGACAGGTTGAGGATGCAGGCATCGCTGGATGCGCGCAGCCACGGCAGTGCCAGGCGCGAGGCCCGTACCGCCGCCATCAGGTCGATCTGCAGGCTGGCGGCCCAGCCATCCTCGTCGTCGGCCATGCCGTAGCCGGTAGCGTTGTTGATCAGTACATCGATGCCGCCGAGTGCATCGGCAGCGGCCTGCAGCCAGGCCTGGATCTGGCCGGCGTCGGCCAGATCGGCGGAGACGGTATGCAGTGGGGTGCCCTGTGCCTGCGCATCGGCACGCAGGGCATCCAGGCCGGCCTGGCCACGTGCGCAGACCGAGACCTGCGCACCGGCGCCGGCAAATGCCAACGCCATTTCACGACCGATGCCCTTGCTGCCGCCGGCGATCAGCACGCGGCGACCGGTGAAGTCGAGGGTCGGAGCCCCATTGGGGATCCGGCCCTGGGCAGGGGTCAGATCCCCGGAGGGGCTCTGACCCGCAGCCATGGCAGAAACGTCTGCCATCACAGATCGAACTTGATGCCCTGGGCCAGCGGCAGCGAGTCCGAATAGTTGATGGTGTTGGTCTGGCGGCGCATGTAGACCTTCCAGGCGTCCGAACCGGACTCGCGGCCACCGCCGGTGTCCTTCTCGCCACCGAAGGCGCCACCGATCTCCGCACCGGACGTGCCGATGTTGATGTTGGCGATGCCGCAGTCGCTGCCAGCGGCCGACAGGAACTTCTCGGCAGTCTTCAGGTTCTGGGTGAAGATCGAGGACGACAGGCCCTGCGGCACGCCATTCTGCATGTCGATGGCTTCATCGAGGGTGTCGTACGGCATCACGTACAGGATCGGCGCGAAGGTCTCGTGCTGGACCACGGCATCGCTGTTCTTCAGGCCGGAGACAATCGCCGGCAGCACGAAGTTGCCGGCGCGGTCGATGCGGGTGCCGCCGGTTTCGATGGTGCCGCCGGCCGCCTTGGCCTGGGCGATGGCATCGAGGAACTGCTGCACGGCGCCATCGCTGTTCAGTGGGCCCATCAGGTTGGCCGCATCGGTCGGGTCGCCGATCTTGCCTTCGACCTGCTTGTAGGCCTTGACCAGGGTGGCCAGCACGTCGGCGTAGATCGAGCGGTGCACGATCAGGCGGCGGGTGGTGGTGCAGCGCTGGCCGGCGGTGCCGACAGCGCCGAACACGATGCCCGGCACGGCCAGCTTCAGGTCGGCGGTTTCGTCCAGGATGATGGCGTTGTTGCCGCCCAGTTCCAGCAGGCAGCGGCCGAGGCGACGCGCGACCTTCTCGTTGACGGTGCGGCCGACCTGGGTCGAGCCGGTGAAGCTGATCAGCGGCACGCGACGGTCATCGACCATCTTTTCCGACAGCGCGGTGCCCGCATCGTTGATCAGGAAGAAGATGTCCGGGAAACCGGCTTCGCGCAGGGCGTCGTTGCAGATCTTCAGCGAGGCGATGGCGGTCAGCGGCGTCTTGTTGGACGGCTTCCAGATGCACACGTCGCCACAGATGGCGGCCAGGAACGAGTTCCAGCTCCACACCGCGACCGGGAAGTTGAAGGCAGAGATGATGCCGACCAGGCCCAGCGGGTGGTACTGCTCGTACATGCGGTGGCCGGGGCGCTCGGAATGCATGGTGTAGCCGTACAGCATGCGGCTCTGGCCCACGGCGAAATCGGCGATGTCGATCATCTCCTGCACTTCGCCGTCGCCTTCCGGCTTGCTCTTGCCCATTTCCAGCGCCACCAGCGAACCCAGGGCGTCCTTGTGCTTGCGCAGTGCTTCGCCGCACAGGCGCACGGCTTCGCCGCGACGCGGGGCCGGCGTGGTACGCCAGATCTTGAAGGCTTCCTGGGCGCGGGCGACGACGGTCTCGTACTCGGCCTCGGTGGTCGCGCGGACCTGCGCGATCGGCTCGCCGGTGGTCGGGTTGACCGGGGTGATCAGCTCACCGCTGGTCGCGCTCGACCACTCCCCGTTGCCCAGGTACGTGCCAGCGTTGATCGCGTCCAGGCCAAGGGACTTGAGCAGCTCGGAAGACATGCAGACTCCTGTGTTTCGTTACGTTGTTTGGTGCCATCGCGGGCAGGTGGGGGGTGCGATGAACTGAATCGCCGATGGTAGCAGAGCGGCCTGTCCGGCCATGGTGCAACGCGCCAGCGCCGCCGTGTGGAGCACGAATGCTTGGAGGGCAGGGTGTGTTGCCTGTAAACTTCCCGGCTGCATGGCCCCGTAGCTCAGCTGGATAGAGCGTCCCCCTCCTAAGGGGAAGGTCGCCCGTTCGAATCGGGCCGGGGTCACCAGAATCAATAACTTAGGAAGACTCAGTAGCGAGCATTTCCCACTGTTTCCTGCATATCCACAGGATTTGGTCCCAGTGGTCCCAGCGCCGCGGATCAGTACTTGAGCTTCGCTACGGCGCCGTCGTCGCCCTCAGGAGTTAGGTGAGCGTAGAACTTCTCGGTCGTGGCGTAATCAGCGTGCCCGGCCAGAATCTGCACCCGTCGCAACGGAACCCCGGCGATCACCATGTGGGCGCAGAAGGTGTGCCGCAGCCGGTGGAGGCTGCCACCGATTCCCGCACGTTTGGCATCTGAGGCGAACCAGTCGGACAGCGTGTCCCTGTGCACGGCCACCAGCGGATCGGGTAGGTGGCGAAGCGCCCAGCGTGCATACCGATTCAGCGGCACCTCGCGCCACTTGCCCGACTTCGTGCGTCCCTGGCCATCTTCGTCTGGATCGCTTTCGATCCTGAGCCTGCACCCGGCCACCGCATCCTTGCCCATTCCAACCACCTCGCCGAGACGCAGACCCGTGTGGGCCATGAACAGCCACAGGGGTGCCCGGGCCGGGTTCGCCCGGTACAGCTTGCGCATCGCGGCCCGGTCGTAGAACCGCACCGCTACGCTGCGGACGCCGCGCGTGCCTGGGTTTCCTCCAGCGGGTTGAAGTCCAGTTCCTTCCACTTCACGCCACGCCGGAACGCGGCCTGCAGCCTACGCACCTCCTTGCCCACGGTCTCTGGTGCCACCTTGTCCTTGGTCAGGCGATCTGTCTTGTATGACTCCATTTCCATCGGGCGCAGGGTGTCGATCGGTCGATGGCCGAGGCGAGCAATGAACAGTCGGACTTCGCTCTTTGCCTTGCCGTGCGTAGTCGGGTCTTCCACCTTGTACCAGTCCAGGTACGCCTCCAGGAAATCCCTGACAGTGGGCAGCCGGGGGAGGATGCGCACACCATGGGTCAGTTCCGCTTCTTTCGCTGCTCGTACGCGCTCAGCCTCGCGTGGGCTGACGCGACCAATGGCGACACGGCTTCGCTTGCCGCCTTCCCGCCAGTTGAGGTACGCGGCGACATCGCGCCAGAAGATTGTGACCTTGACCATTGCTTGGAGCCGTAGATTGCAGAGTAGAGGGCAGCCTTCTCGTAGAGCTTCTTGCCCATGAAATTTCGTGGTTCGATGCCGTAGTCGGCGATGTTCGAATCGAACTGGCTTCGTGAAACCCCGCAGTAGTGCGCGGCCTCGTCCACGGTGAGCCAGTCCTTTCCGACGATGTCTAGCTTTTCAGCAGCTCCCATCGAGTCCTCCTTCAGTTCGCGGCCAGCGCAGCGCGCAGCTGCTCGGTGGCCTGGGTTGCTGCATCGCGCATGCGCAGAACCTCTGCGCGAAGGCAGATCACTTCATCGGCCGCGACCACCAGCTGCTCGCGCAGCACGTCCTTGGCCGGCTGCCTCATGCGGCGCGGTTCGCGGGGGAAGAGCTGGGCGTTCATGCGGCAGCCCCGAACAGGTCATCGTTCTTTCGAAATGCCGGTTCGAGCTTCATGCAATACCCTTCGAGCCCACAGGCGGCCAGCTGCCGCGCGTTGGATTCCCCGTAGGCTATGAGGACGGACGGTGCCCGTCGCTCATTGCTGGTTTGCCGTCTGGTGAACAGAACGCGATGCGGCCGCGCAAGAACAGAACTGCGTGGGCCCGTGGCCAGACCTGATCCTGGAACATGGTCGTCTCGGTTCGTGCAAAAACCAGAGCCACACCGTTCCCATGTTCCGCCATCCGCTGAAGCCAGCGAACGGCTTGGGCCCCATATGGCGGATTGCACCACACCCGACCTTGCCACTCCGCCGTCAGGCCGTCCCCGGGCAACTCGATGTGCCTGGCGGCCGACGGCCAAGGGCGTGGCGAAGGGGCTGCGCAGGGGTCGAGGTCGAAGGGACCGAGCGCGGCGAGGATGTGTGGCGGCGTGAGCCACGTTTCCTTGTTGAAGCCGCCGCCGTCGGCGTTTCCAAACTTATTGGCCATGAGCTCACCTCCGCCAGCACCAGCGCAGCCCGGCGCGCGCGGCAAGGCATGCGCGGCTGATCGCCCACAGGGTGGCGATGCCGGCCGCAAACCCGGCCAGGGCGAACACGTGGACCATTGCGGCGGTGAGCAGCTGGTCAGTCATGGGCAATCTCCGAGAGACGCGCAGTCGTGGCAAATGGATTACTAGGCAGGATGGAGCAGTGGGCAGCCCCAATGTGCAGATTCCGATGGTTGCCCGTCGCCGAAAGCGCGCCGTTATCTGGTTTAGCGCTGAGCGCCGTGTCAGACACGGCGGCTCTCCATGGCAGAATGGCGTCTCCACCATATGGAAATGGCCAGATGATCGTTGCTGAAGTCATGGTTCCTTGCTTCAATTTCGCGCCCACCTGTCGACTTGACTGGACGGCCGTGTCTGCTATCGGTGGTTGGGCTGCTGCCATTGCCACATTTCTCGCGGTGTACGTTCCCGCTCGCAACTACAAGGTGGATAACGAGAGGCGTGCCACGCGAGAGCGTCAGATCTCGTTTATCGAAATCAATCGTCTTCTTCCGAAAATCCTCGACGTGCGGGATCAAACTAAGACGATTAAGAACAAGATCCTGCCTGAAATACCGAAGGCCTTGGCCGCTGGGGCCGACGCCAAGACTGTCTCAGGTCTTCTGAGGGTTAAGGGGCAAGTTCCATTTGTCATCCTCTCTGATGGCCTGGAAATGATCTCTATTGGTGTCTCCAATTTGCAGTCCAGCCTTGATGTGCTGAATGCCTTTCTGGACGCCGGCGAGGAGATTGATATGTATGGTAATCATCCTTTTCATAGACTCTCTGATTACACGACGGCTCTTGACAACGTGGAGCTCGCCGCCCAGAACGTCTTGCTCGCGATAAAGAAGCTCACCGGTATTGACCTTGGAGGCCACGAACAAGGGAGTTGAGTGTCTGTGGTTCAGCGATCAGCATTGATTGGATCGCATGATCGCGCGCCGCGGCGGTCGGTCAGGATCATGTCGCGGTTGCTGGTCTCGCTCCAGACGACGGTAGTTCGTCAGAGCCGTTCCTACACTTAGACCCGCTCGTTCCGATGGATGAAGGTCATGGCAGAATCGGCTCCAGCACAGAGAGGGGGACCATGGGATGGCTCTGGGATTTGGTGAATGCCTTTCGATGAAGGCGGAGTGCGCGACGTTCTGGGCGGGGTGGGGAGCCATCGCCACCGCAGCCGTGGGTCTGGTGACTGTTCTGGTTGCTTTCCTTGCGTGGCGCACATCCCGGCAAGCCGCAACTATCGCTGCGAGGCAACACCTGGACTCTCAGGTTCTGTGGAAGGCACAAGCCCGAATCGTTGGACGCCTTTTGCTTCACGAAGTGACCGCTGTGCCGAAGAAGATCCAGACCTACGCGGCTGAACTTGACGCATTGCCCACACTCGACCCGAGCAGGGTCAAAGATTGGCGCGCCGTGAAAAACGCAGTTGAGCGCCTCGCCGAACCTTTGTTGCCCAGCGCGGAAGCCATCGCCGAGCGGATCCACTACCTGTCCGTAGATCTCGGCGCGGACCTGGCGACGATGATCAGCCACAGCAGGGATATCAACGCGGCTGCCTGCCACATCGCCGCGCACATCCACGAGCACCAGCCGATACCGACGATCATGGCTACACGTATCAGCGTCTCGTACACCGGCAGGCGGATGGCTTTGGAGGTGCTGCGGCAGCAACTTCAATTCGTGGCTAGCATCGCTCCTGATCTGGTCGATCGCTTCCGCGAGGAGGTTCTCAGCGAAAGCGAGCGCACCGAGGGACAGGAAAGAATCCCGGTCGCTTAAATTGCTTACTCTGCCAGCCCCATCGCAACTAGGTCGATCTCATCCACCTGGTCGCGAAGGTGGCGGCGCGCGCGGCGCAGGTGCCTGGCGATCACTGCGCGGTCTTATTGGGCAAAGAAGGTCTCTGCGTGCATGTGCAGCGCACGGCGGTGGTCGCGGCGGTACAGGCGCCAGGTGATTGCGCTGCCGTCGACGGTTGGGAACCGGCCCCAAGCGAAGCCCAGCGTCTCCTTGGGCGCGCGGCGTTCGATGTGGCGGCTCATGCCTTTGCTGCCTTCTTACCACCGCGGCGACCGTGTCGAGCCTCAACCACCTGCCTGCGGCTGATCGTGCTCTTGTCGATGCCGCTTGTGCCCGAGATTTCGACCTTGCCGCCGGCGGCCTTGAAGCGTGCGATGTCACTCGCCAGCTTCTGCCGGGCCTGGTCCTTTTCGCGGTCGGTCGCGCCACTGAAGACGGGCTTCACGTGGATGCTGGTCATGCTGCTGCTCCTTCGTAGACCCAGCTGCGCACCGTCCCGAACGGGACACCCAGCGCGGCGCTGATCTGGTTGACGGTGTTGCCGCTGGCCCGGAGCTGCCGGGCGCGGCGTTTAGTGGTGGCCGGCCAGTACCGGGCATGACGCTGGCGCGGTACCGGCATCCCTTGGCAGCGG
>NZ_JCAFSU010000013.1:0-115854 GCF_059369555.1 Stenotrophomonas sp. YJH_SMC_21 | reverse complement strand
TACGCTGGCCTGAAGGCCAAGGGCAAAGCGAGCAAGGTGGCGCTCGTGGCGGTCATGCGCAAAATGCTGGTGATCCTCAACGCCCGTAAGCGAGACGCCGAGGTGGCCCTCGGCTGCCCCTGACAAGACAGTTGCTACTGGGTAAGCACCAAACCCAGCCGCAGCGGCTGGCGCATGTCGGCTGGCGGAGCCGCCTGCAACGGTGCGGCCTGCAGCGTCGCACGCAGGTCAGCATCGACCTGGGCATCACCCAGGCTGTCGAATTCCAGCTTCGAAATGCGGCCATCCGCCGCGATCCACACGCTCACCGGCAACGGCGTCGGCGCGTCCGGATGTGCCTGCAGCCATTCCAGCACGCGCTGCGCCTGCGGGTCCTGCTCCTGCTGCAGGCGCTGCTGCAGCTGCCCCCCCACGGCGGCGGCATAGGCCATCCAGTGTGCAGGAGCTTCCTGCGCGGACACCCCGGCGCTACCCAGTGCCAGCGCACCGAACAACCCGGCCAGTGGCCGCCACCAGCGGCGTGCACCGGTTGTGTTCCTTGCCATCGCCATCGCCCGCCCCTGCGCTCTCATCCAACCGCTGATGGTCGGCGCGGTAGATGACAGACAGATGGCGGTACAGTAGAGCCACGCCATGCGTGGCTGCTACGGGCAACGTGCGCACCATCCACGCGTGGCGTGGATCTACTGGAACAGAGCGGCCAGTAGCATGCGCAAGGACGAGAGCCGCGATCAGTCGCCCAGGTCGGCCAGCACCTTGCGCGAGGGCGCGAAGAAGGTCACGCCGGTAGTGGCGGTGGAGAAATCAAGGATGCGGTCATGCAGCGGTGCGGGATTACCGATGAACATGCGCTCGAGCATCTTCTCGATCACCCACAGGCGGCGCGTGTAGCCGATGAAGTAGGTGCCGTACTCGCCGCGACCCGGGTTGGCGAACGGCATGTTGTCGCGCAGGATCTCGTGCTCGCCGTCGGCATCCTCGATGGTGCACAGCGTCTTGTGCGACTTCTGCGCATCGGCCGGCGCATCGTCCAGCTCGATGTTGTCGTGCTTGGTGCGGCCGATGATCGCTTCCTGCGCTTCGGTCTTCTGCGCGCGCCAGGCATCAAGATTGTGCAGGTACTTCTGCACCACCACGTAACTGCCGCCGGCATGCTCCGGGTCTTCCTCGCCCACGATGGTGGCTTCCGGCAGCGACAGCCCTTCCGGGTTGGCGGTGCCGTCGACGAAATCGAGCAGGTCGCGGCCATCGAAATAGCGGAAGCCGGCCACGTCATCAACGGTTTCCACCGCATCGCCAAAGGCCATCAGCAGGTTGCGCTCGAACGCCACGATCAGGTCCATGGTACGTGCACGGATGTGGTACAGCAGGTCGCCCGGCGTGGACACAGCGGTATGGGTCGCGCCCTTGATCTCGCGGAACGGCTGCAACTCGCGCGGCGGCGTGGTGCCCACCAGCGGCTGCCACACGCGGTGGCCGATGGCCACGTTGCAGGTGAAGGTGCGTTCGATCTCGCGGATGGCGGTGTTCTTGATCAGGTCGTCGGTGCTGGCCAGCACCTCGCGTGCCTTGGCGATCGACGCCTCGTCATCCTTCACCTTCAGCACCAGAAACGCCGCCGAATGGGTCAGTGGCGCGGTGATCTGCTGCGGCTCGTTGTCGAGCGTGTGGTTGACGGCGGTGATCGGTGCGGGCTGGGAGTTCACGGCGGTTCCTGCTGGCTTGAGGCGGGCGCATCGCGTGTGGCGATGTGCGGGCGATCATAGCGGAACCGCCTGACCGGGGACGGAGCGGTTCTCGTTCCGTCCACCGGCGAAGCTACGAAGGCCTCAGTCCACATCACTCCAGACCGCCAGTTCGTAGCCATCCAGATCGCGGAAGTGGAAGCGGCGACCACCCGGGAAGGCGAACACCGCCTGCACTACCTCGCCACCGGCGGCCACTACGCGTTGCTGCGCATCGGCCAGGTCCGCGCAGTAGAGGATCACCAGCGGCCCCCCGTGGGCACGCACCGGCGCGTCGGCCACGAAGCCACCTTTCAGACGGCCGTCGTCGAACTCGGTGTAGGCCGTGCCGTAGTCCGTGAAATGCCAGCCGAACACCTCGCCGTAGAAGCGCTTGCTACGGGCAATGTCGGCGACGTTGAATTCGATGTTGTCGATGCGGCGTTCGGCATCGTGGGGCGCGGCAGGATTCATGGCGAGGCTCCGTGGTGGGAGCCCAGCATCGATCAATGCAGCACAGTGGTCTTGAACAAAACGGCCATCATTGTCCCCACTCCAGGCGCAGCTCGCTGGCGGTCATGCCCGCCAGTTCACGCGCCTCGCGGCTGAGATGGGCCTGGTCGGCATAGCCGGCATCAGCGGCCAGCATCGCCAGCGAGTGCTGCGGCAGCGCACGGCTGTGGCGCAGGAAACGTTGCAGCCGCAGGATCCGCTCCAGCGTCTTGGCGCCGTAGCCGAACTGCGACTGGCTGAAACGCCGCAGGCTGCGCGGGCTCAGGCCCAAATGCGCCGCCAGCGTATCCAGCGTGGCATTACCCGCGGCGAGCGCCTGGAACAGGACATGGGCGCGCCGCGCCGGCGTATCGAGCGCGGCCGCACCCATGTGCTGTTGCAGGCAGTGCGCCATTCGCTGCAGGCGCTGTGCAGGCGCGGTGTCGCCAATGGAGGCCGCCGCCTTGTTCGCCCACGCGCCCTTCAGGTCGGCCAGTGGCACGGCCTGGCCGATGATCCCGGCCAAGGGCAGGCCCAGCGCGGCCAATCCCTGGCCGGGACGGAAGCGTGCGCCCAGCACCTGCGCACCGGGTGCCAGCGCCGGGTGCGCGGCCACGCGGTCCGGGCCGACGACGAACAGCGCACCGTCGCGCCAGAGGATATCCACGCAGCCATCGGGCAATACGGTGATGTGCCCATCGGCATCGGCAGGAAGCTGGCTCTGCCACAGCTGGCCAAAGTGGCCGCGCAGCGGCGCAGGCGCCAGATGCTCCTGGTAGGTCGTGCCGGTGCCTGCAAGAGAGGAAGGGTCGCCCATGCCGCATTGTGGCGCCACGGGGCCCATAAAAGTGAAGCCCGGCGCGAGGCCGGGCTTCGGTTGGCGTGTGGGAGAGAGAGAGAGTCACACGCCAGCACAACACGCACTAACGACAGGCGTTTGTTACCAGGTGAAGCGCGGGCCCACGAACCACTCGCGGTCGCCGGCCTTGGCCAGCTTCACTTCGCCACTCAGGCCCCAGTTCTGGTTGAACTTGGCGGTGGCGCCGACACGGCCATAGAACTCGCCGTCCGGGTTGATGCCGTACTTCTTGGTGTAGTCCTCGTAGCCGGCCATCACGTAGCCTTCCACGTACGGGTTGAACGCGGTGCGCACGCCAACTTCGGTCGAGTAGCCGTTGAAGTCCAGGCCATGCTTCATGTCGAACTTCTGGTACGCAACGCGAGCCACCAGGTCGGTGTTCGGTGCGATGCCGTAGTTGTAGCCGGCGCCGATGCGCCACTGGTCGACGTCATTCTTGAACTTGTCGGTCTCCTGCGCGCTGTAGTCGCCGAAGATGTGGAAGTTCGGGTGCACCGCCACGGAACCCTTCACCTTCCAGCCGTCGGCGTCGCCGCCCTTGGCATCGGTGTTCACGTAGCCGCCTTCAACGTAGTTGTACGACAGGCCATCGGTTGCCGATGCAGCGAACGGCAGAGCAGCCAGAAGACCCAGGGCAAGCAGCGAATTCTTGTTCATCGGGACACACCTTTAATTATTTTGGTTTCGTCGGCCGCCTCCCGGGAGGGGGAGAGAGAAGAGGCGGTCGACAGGTGTGAATTATCCGTTAGGGGGTCTAATCAACCCTGAATATTGAACTGACTGGTGTATAAATAAGGCTGGCGTTCAGGGAACTCCGCATGGCATTGCGGGGCGAACACCATAGTTGTCACCGCTTGGGAGGAACTATGGTGAGAGGGGACTCGCACAACTATGGTGTCCAGCGAACTTGGCGTTAGTCTGAGCGGTCGCCAGTCACGACCCAAAGCTGGCAGAGGGCTAGAAGCGCAGCTTGGATACGACGTTTGGCATTCTACGCCCCGACTGCCACTGCTCAAACGTCAGCATTGTTTTCCATGACAGCTCTTTCGTCATTCGCTGAATACCAGATTCCGAACTCTCTTGAACAGCGATTAGCGTCTTGGTGTTGGCGTCCTTTCCCCATCGGTAGCGCGACTTGTTGTCATCTGGAGACCCTTGACGCGAAGGGTCGTCAGGTAGGAACAAGATCGCTTCCTCGCCATCGGAATTCAACGAAACATCTCTGGTCCTCTCACCAGACTTACAGTCGGCAGAATTTTTCTACGTCTTCAGTTGCCACTGAGGGCACTGTCAGCTTGCTAGATCGAGGAAGCGCTCTAACTCACCCAGAACCTGTTCAGGGGTGAGCCGCTTCGGTTGAGTCGCTGCATATACACGGGCAGTCTTCTGCTTTGCCGCGCGCTTCAGCTGCCGCCGTTCCTTGTTGCTACCCAAGACACTCTCCCTGTTTCCCGTTCTGCAACTAAGCCACAACCGAGAACAAGTTGCTGAGGAATCGCTCCAATTGTCTGAGAGTGTACGGTACCAAGTGGGCGACTAGCTCTGACAGTAATAATTCAGAGTACCGACTTCAGCCGCTTTGGTCCCCTTTTCCAGGCGATCATCAGCGGAGGAGGTCGGGCAGGTCATACAGCAGCCGCAATGCGTCGGGCCAACCCACCTCCGAGAACAGCTGTAGGATCTCGACCAGCATCGCACGCAGTCCGGGATCTTCGAAGATACCCCGATGGTCCGCGATATAGAGCGTCACGACCCTCACGACGGCGGCGCTGCCAAGGCTTTCGTAGTGATACCCTTCTTCAGCGCCTACGCCGGTGAGAATCGCGTGAATCGCCAAGAAGACTGCTACGGGATTACCGGTGATCAGATGCTCATACAGTTCGATGAGGTGATGAAGCGTTCTGGGCTCCCGAGACTTCTGGAGAAGCTGAAGGATCTCCGCATAATCTGCAAGAAAGCGCGACTTAGTTTCCCGATTATTCAGAGCGAGCCCAGCCGCGCTATCCTGCGTCCGCACGCCAGCGCCGAAATAGAGCTGATTCATGGCATGGTGAATCACACGTTCGGCAGCGATGTAGCGCTCTCCGGCAGGCCTACTCTCCTCTTGGCTAGTCGCAGACATTAGAGTTGCGTGCTCCTTGACCGATATAGCTAGCGCCTGCATTAGGACGACTTTAAGACCATCCTGCGCGCGGTCGCACATGTCTCGATCACTTTCCTTGGCATCCGCCCTGTAGCGCGCGAAGAACGTGCTTCGCAACCTAGACGTGTACGCGTTCAGCGCGTCTTGGAAGTGCAGGGGATCAGCTGCCCATCCCTCGAGCCAAATGCGCGCGATCGGCCGACCCTGTCCGGCGCCTAGTTGCGCGGCCCAACCGCCGAGACATTCCCTCAACAGGCTGCTGCCGTCCTTGTCGTAAAATGCGTCCAGCCTATCATTCGCCAACATCAGGAGTCGTTCGCAGCGTCGCGGCTCGGCGTGGCTGAACCTCCTGAGCGTGCCCGAGAGGTATGACACCAGGACCTGCTCGTCAGCTTCGCTGCTGGCGATACGCTCGCCCATCGCCCACATTCGGTCGGGAGCCGCCTTGGAGATCACATGCAGGTTCTGCGCGGCCTGCAACCGCACGGCGCGCTCCTCATCCCGCAGGATCGCCTCGATCTGATCAACTATCTCCGGCCGCTCCTCGGCATGTCGCGGTGCCAATGAAATCCACGATTTCGCCGCATACACTCTCACTGACAAGTTTCCCCAGCTAATGCTCATCGGTCGCCCGTCCGAGTTTCAGGATACTTGCTCGAAGAGAGACGACCGAGCACCGCGAGCATAGTGTCCAGGTCCGGCAGGCTTCCTAAGCCCGGAACGTAATTCGAGCTGGAGGCAACGCGCTCCACCGCATTCGCTACGTGTCCCCAAGCCCGGTGGTCGATCTGGCCATGGAGTCCGGGATTTTCATCGATCATGGCGATCATAGCCATGGCATCAGACCACAGTGCTGCGAGTGCCGACGCTTCGCTATCAGCCGGCGTGGCCATGCAATTGGCGTCAAGCGCACTAAATGCTTCGAAGATCATACGGTCGGGCCCAGCATCCATGTGGACGCCTTCGTGGCGCAGCCGCTCGATCTGCCAGTTCTCGTGATCGTCCCCCAATCTGTGGATGCCTTGGGCGCGCGACTCCTCCAGCAGTTCGCCATCATTCTCCATCTGCCGGCGGAGGCGCCGGGTGGCATCGAGGGCAAGCGTCTCCTCCGGGATAAGCGCTAGCATTCGGACCAGAACCCGCCGCCACTGCTGCTTGCGTTTCTCATCCGGATGCTCAGCTGCATGCAGAGACATCACCTCGAACCGCTCCCTATCCTCCAGCGTCCGCGATGACCAAGCGGCGGCGATGAAGTGCACAGCATCGCGGCGAGTGCCGCGGTTCTCGAACAGGTCGGGCTTCGTCATCATTGGCCAGAGGAGGTCACCGATCTCCTCCGCGCGTTCACTAGCGACGCCGAGGATACGGGTCCACACGGAGACTGTGGCATATCCCCGTGATGCCGCATCAACACTCTCAGAAAACGCATCGACATCACAAGCACGCAGGAACTCGACCAGATTAGCTAGAACGTCATCCTCACCTCGCGGGACATCCTCGTCCTTCTCATCCCAAGCATTAAACTCGACAGTTGGTCCACGGAACTCAACCTTCGTGGTACCGAGGTCGATGACCACGACTCCATTGGCTCCGCCATAGCCTTCCGTCGCGGCCTGACCGATGACCGCGTCGATAACCGCACGGGTACCGTACTGTGGCGATATCTCGAGAAATTTTCCGAGCGATCTGCCCAGTTGCCAGCGTGAATGCTCGTAATCTTGCCGCCGATTCGATGACAACGGCATGATCCGGCTCTGTGCACCGCCGAAGGCGGAAGTGGCGGTGTCGGCGATAATCTGGCCGTAAATGCAGCGATACACTTCTGCGGCGAACTCAGGGTCGGCTATGGCGATTGGGATGATCTGCTCGGACAGCCAGTGGGCCTCACGGTCAGCGTATTGGGAGAAATGCGGCTCACGCAGGATGCGGTCAAGTAGAGCGCGCGATGCTGCAATATCAGAGCCGAAGCTCTTCCCCACAAACCTGATAGCGTTGGCGCTAGTCGCCTGGAGGGGCGGAGACTGCGACCAAGCGAATCTCAGCATCGCCCGGGCCGCCCGTCCGAAGACACCTCGCAGAGCGGTGTCGGTGAGATCGCCTTTCTCGAACAGCACGTACAAGAGCGATCTGGCGGAATCGATCAATAGAAGTAGGTTAGCCTCAGTGAGCCTCTCGGAAAGGGTGGCCCAAGCGAGGGCACGCTTAGGCGTCAAGACGCGGGTCGCATCGATTCCCATCGCTACGAAGCGACTCAGGCGGTTCAGCAGACTCGCAAGCATTGCAACGTCGGGAGTCGTCCTCACGCGATCGATAAGACCGGCCAGGTCTTCGACATCGGTGACGTTATCGGAGAGGATGCGCAGCGCCACGTTCCCAAGCACTGGATCGACCTGGGTCGCTGAAAATATGTTGCACACCAGCTTCCAGCTCTGGGGTCGTCCGGGTCTGTCCGTACGCCAAATCCGCTCAATTGCGAACCGGAGCGCGGGCGCGAGTAGAAGCGCGACTGAGGTGTCGCCCGCGAGCTGCTCGATCAGTCGATCGGGATCGTCCCACGCAAGGTAGAAACGGCCCGCAACGTGATCGAACAGAACATGGTGGGGGAAGCGCACCAAATCATCTGCAGTGGTAAGTACACCGGCTTGGATGACCCGGTCTACGTCCATATGCCGTACGTCGACCTTGCGCACGGTGAGTCTGCGAAGCGTCGCCATGGCCTTAACGGCCTCAGCTGCGGCCTGGGTCATGCCGGTCGTCGGCATGCGGCGGTCCTCGTAGGCGTCGATTAGGCCCGACTGGCTCGCGATCCCAGCGAACCCTGCCGGATCCGCCCCGTCAGACAGCAGCTCGGACGCCAAGGACAAGTTGAATACGTTGCGCAATAGCTCGGCAAGCGCTTCGGTTGCGGAAGCCAGCAGTGCCGCGATCTCCGCGGACGCGGTCCCCGCCGCAACGATATCAGCATCGGTCAATCGAGGAACAGAGAAGTGCTGAATAGCTCCAAGGGTTGCGTCGGCGTGCAAGGCGTCGGCGGGCCTGCCCTTGAAGGCTGCCCGATACCGACGGCCGTTGCGCAGGTCGAATGTGCGAATCGATGCGACCACCGTCCAGCTGTCGCGAAGCTCGACCGTGACCCGTTCAATTAGGTTAGCGAACACGCCTTCGGATGGGCCACCTCGCGCCGCGTCCAACGCGTCGATGAACAGGAATCGCGGCTGCGATCCAGGCGCGGCCGACAGGATCTCTACAAGATCGTGATCGAGGTGCAGCTCCGAGCTGAGGTCCGCAGCTATAGCCACACCTGGGAAGCGATCGACCGAGAGAAAAACCACAAGAGCACCCTCGTCGATGAGCGATCTCGCAGCGCGAACGAGCGAACCGGTCTTGCCAGCGCCCGGCTCTCCGACGACCAGGAGAGAACCGGCCTTGATCGCCAGCTCCATCGGCGCATCGCTTTCGCGCTTGATTGTGATGCCACCGGCGAGGGGAAGTTCCCCGTGGACGGCAAGCCGGTCCAGTTCCATCCCTGCGACCGCGTGCAGTCTCGCCAAATCCTCGGCATACCGTGGCGCGCCCACGTCTGAATGACCCCGTTGTCTGAGAGCACGCAGCAGCCCATCGCGGTCAGCAGGTGCGCCGCTCGCAATGAGGTTGCGCATGATGCCGAGCAAGTCCCGCAACGGCGCGTCGCCTGCGGCATCGCCGCCGTAGAGATGACGGCCAAGGAGCATCGACGCCTCTCGCCAGTCGGTATCGCCCTCGTCCATGGCGAATCTGGCTACGTGGAAGGACCGGGCCATGTCGGCAAGATCTTCGAGTGTAGGTGCGGAGCCATGCGTGTTCGTCCATGCCGTCGTGACAATCTCCTCCAGCGCCCCAAGGGCGCTCTGCTGAGCAGCGTTGCGTCCAGCCTTCGTGGGAGCCCAAGCGCCTCCTTGGTCAAACGCACGGCAACCTGCCTCAAGGTGGTCCAAGGTGCGGGCCGCATTCGCCCTCACCGCCAGCACTGCGGCATTCCGCGTGGGGTCCGGCGAGCTGCCTGACGCTTTGGCACCGGATATCCAGTCAGCAAGCTGAGCGCCGGTCTTCGCTAATGGCGCATTGCTTCCAGTGGCGAGTGTGGCGGAGGTCTTGTTCTGCACGTGAACCGAGCCCCCATCGGACTGCGAAACCTCGATGTCGTCCAAGCCAACGCCGGTCTCAAGCTGGATTGCCATCGGCAACGCTATGTTGTTGATGCCCAAGCGGCCGCCGACCGGAAGCCGCACCAGGATGTGAACCGCGAACCAAGCCGCCACTGCGGCTTGGAATGCCATGCCAGCTTCGGTCGCCCTGCCGCCTGCATGCATGCGCTTGTTTGTAGGAATTTTAGTCAGCGCCATAGTCATGCGGCCACTTTGCCGGAGATTATCGAATACGCAATAGTATGCAGGCATCTCCCCATTTCGAGATAGCTCCCGACGTTAGCTTTTACCTGCTGGCTCCACGGCAACCACAACTCGGTAAGGGTGGCAACGTTCTGCTGCGTCCGGATAGCCTGCCGGACATATTCTGATCAGCGACTATTTGCGCGGTACGATTGCTATCCGCGGCGACTTTGGGTGACGGCCTCTGCCCGAAGGCAGGCGTTATGCAAATTGACACGGCAGATGCGATCAAGGTGGACAGCGCCTGTGATCTACTGACAAGATCGCGGACTCCTCTCCCCAGTTGAAGTTTTACAGGCCTCGCGATTGAAAGAGCTTCCGCGGCAGGTTCAGACAGTACTGTCTGAACGACGTCGCCCCTTCTCGTTGGCCCCTATGCCGAGCAAATCGAATCGTGCCGGATGTTCTAGAACGAGCGGTGTCCCACCAGTGCAATGGCACGGAGGCCTCTGCGGAGCAGGCCAGGGAGCGGGGTGGCCAGTCGAAAGTCTGGCTCTAAATAGTCAAATCTATTAGAGTGGAACATCAATTACTAGGGAAACAGGGAAATGGACTTCAAAGAGTTTGACCCCAACATTGGCGTAGAGGGCTATTGTAGGGAGTTGCGTAGCCTCCTCTTTCCGAACTCTGCCCCGGATACAATCAATGCTACGAGCCTGAATCTAGGGTCTCGGACCTATCCAAAGGGTTCGGTTTTCTCCAGGGTCCGCCGCCTCAGCGAAGAAGACGCAAAGGTGTTCCAAGAAACTAGGATTGCAGTCAAGGAGTTTCTTCCACCCCGGCGATTCGATGTTGAGGTTAGTGCGGGACGTTTCAACAAGAAGGGCGAGCGAAAGCTCTATCTTGCAGATCATCCGTATGTCGCAATGAGGGAGTGCCGCATAAAGCCAGGCGAGTACTTCTTACTCAGTCAGTTCAGTCTTGATGTAGAGACTACATTCGTGGAAGCGGAGAACACTGGCGGCGAATTTATGGAAGCGCTGATTTCTATTCTCAGAAGCGAGGATATCCGCTTCCATGAAGTCACTGCCATTGTGGCTGATGATTATTTGAATTACGACGCCATGCATGGGATTGCATATAATTCTGTCAGAGTTCCAGTTGGGCACGAGGATCCCGTATTTGGCAAAGTCACATCGACAACCAACCTTGTAATGAAGGAGCAATACGTTCCGTCGGCGCAGTTGCTGGCTGGGTGGCTGTTCAAATGTGATGAAGACGGACATCCAAGTCACGTCAGCCTATTCGTGCCCTGCAGTCAAAAGAAGAAGAAGAAGCTGACGACTATTCATCACCGGGCGAACAAGCGGCTATACCTGGAAAAAAATCAGAAACTCTTGAGATCAATTCAGGCAATTGCAAAAAAATCCGAGAGAAGTATTCCAGAAGTTGACCGTGCAGATCTCATGGTTGGCAAACTTCTATCCAATCAATAAATTTGCAATCACCCATTCTTCTCTATTCGGGTCATTCGGATTGTGTAAAGGTACTGTCTGTATTCTGCTTCATAGTATTCTCTGCCTTACGGCGACGCTGTCTGTTTTGGGGGGCGACCCGGCCAGCGATCACACATTAGGCGTTCCTTTGACTATCAAAGGGACGCCGCCCCTCCGCCATGATCACTGGGTGCAGGTCGTACCTAGCGTCCTAATAGCTTGTGCAACCGGCGACGCCGGCAGATTCGTCGGTAGGCTGCGATGAACTTCAGGTCCTCCTCGGTCAAGTCTATGGGGTAAAGTTAGCAGTTACTGAGGCAGCGGCTGCCATACGGCCGCTTCACCTTCACTCGATTCGAATCAGATGTAGCCGTTAATGTCTACTTGTGACCGGAAGCAGCCTTTGCAATTATCAGGAAGGATTAGTCATGGAAGGACGTCGCGGGACTTGACGTACAGCAGAGCCATACATTTTAGAAGCAGTAGAAATAATAGGAGGAAGGGAGGCATGTCACCACTGACAGTGCACCCTTTAGAGGTTCAATTTACTTCCCATGGATTGTGATGACGAAGAAGACAAAGGTCAGTCAAAAGGATAGCCGAGGTCCCACGCAGCGTGCCGCTGACAGTAGGAGCAAGTCCATTGCCGCTAGAAGAGCGCGTATTGCGAGTCACAACGATTGGCCTTCGATAACTGCAACTGATGCGGAACTGAAATTCAAGAAATTGCTGGATGACAACCCGGAAGTCCGAGTACTGAAGCCCTACGGCTTTAAAAACATCGACGACAATGATTTCCACCGACACCTTGGGATGTTGATTGATGGGCTCGAAATGCTACCCATGCGACCCGATCACGCTTTTGACTTTTTCTTTCGAGCTGCCGATGAGTTGTCCCAACTAATAACGAAGAGGACAAAGATAACTGATGCGGTAGAGGCACTAGGGCCGCATGTGTGCGGCAGTTTGGCGTCGAAGGAAACTTGGAGATACTTCACTAATCTCTTCTCTGAAAATCTCCCCATCACTACCGCCAAATTCATGGCTCAACGAATTCTATCTGCGTATGGGGACCCAAAAGACCCGATCAGGCCAAGAGCTGAGCGTTTGTTTAGCCAGAATCGATACAGTGAAATCCACCAGAAATTCTTCGGAAGCCGCATCGAGGAAGGGGAGGAAGGACTGGCGAAGGGGGCGAACGACGCGGGTATTTTTCTAAAACACTTGGTTGGCAAGCGAACGGCTATTATCTCAGCACGGCCTGATGACTCCTTCCCCTTGCTCGATCTGAAAGATCCGAAGAATATATTTGATGAGCCTCGTGCACTTTCGACCCTGATGTCTCTTGCAGCGTTTACCTCTCGAAACGAGCGCTTCCATGGCTCGTCCCTTTCTCCATTTAGGTCTAGCAAGGCGAGCCTGAAGACATACGCCAGCTATTATTTTGAGATGCTTTTTCTTTACACGCTCGTCGTGGGCTTGATGATTGAGTTGTTCGACGATTGCGGCGACGTGGATTCCTGGAAGGATGACATGGATGATAATATCCAAAGGCTTCATGTCATTTTCGGGAATAGCATTAAGTAGAGGTTGCGTGAACTTCTATGACCGGAGCGGCGTGCTTTGAGTCACGTAATCGTCGGCAATTAGTTGGCAGACGCGGTACACGTCTGCCACTCATCGCTAAAAGACCTGCGCGCACCCGATGTCGCGATCAGAATGCAATCCATAGCAAGCATCGAGCAACTACCGGTCGCTGTGCTTCTGAGTGCGAGGCTCGGCATTTTTGCGAGAACGTCGCAGCCTGGAGAGCGTCATCGCAGACAGGAGGGCACAATGGTGGTCGAACCGGTAACAACGTCTTGCTCTGTGCGTTCGCGCAACTGCCAGAGCTCGATCACCGTTGCCTCGCAGGTATCCAAAAGCCTGCCTTGCAACCTGATGGATTGGACTGAGGCCCTTTTTGACGGATGAGCACGCACGGAAGCTGCAGTCCCGTCCTCTACAACCACGTCTCTAATTTTTCGAAAACGCTTGAGCGCAATCCTCTGGTTGGCAGAGTGCGCGAGAAGCAATACAACGCATACCGGGATGCCCATTCCGGGTGCCGGTGACTGGACCGGCATAAGCACGAGGCTGCTTGCGATGAGGCGCCCGGATCGGTTCCTTTATGGGGACATAGCTATTGCTGTCGGCTTCTTACGCGCACCACGCTCGATGCTTGATGCGGGCACTGATCCTGATCGCCTCGCCGGTTGCGCTACTGCAGGCACAGGCCGCTGAGCGCATCGTTTCTGCCAGGCACATCGTCGTACAGACAGACGATGTCACGAGCTTCTTCAAGGTGCTGGACGCCAACCAAGGGCGCCCAAGCGCCGATGATCTGCAACACGGCTATCTGGATGCGGGTACGGATGCCCTGCGCAGCTTCACCGACCGCCGTATCGGCTCGATGGAGCGGCTGGCCAGGGCCATCCAGGACAAGCCGGCATTGTTTGCGAAAGCGAGAACCTGCGCGACCGCATTGCCATCGATCCGCACGCGCGTCGCCGCTGCCGTCGATCGACTTGGCGCCCTGTTGCCGTCTGCGCGCTTTCCTCCGGTCACCGTACTGGTGGGCCGCGGCAACAGTGGTGGCGTGACTACCGAAGCAGGTGTGGTCGTCGGACTGGAAGCACTGTGCAACGCCGACTGGATGCAGGCCGATGTAGGTGACCGCTTCGTACATCTGATCGCGCATGAGTATGTGCACGTGCAACAGCCCGGTGCACGCGTGGACCTCGAGCAGCCCACCCTGCTCTATCAGACCCTGCTGGAAGGGGGCGCCGAATACGTGGCCGAACGGATCTCCGGGCAACCGGCCAACGCGCATCTGCAGCGTTGGACACAGGGTCGCGAGTGTGCGCTGGAGCGTGCGTTCCTGCAGGACAGCATGGGTACCGATCTTTCGAGGTGGCTGTACAACGGTCCCGGCGACGATGCGCGCCGCGGAGATCTCGGCTACTGGATCGGCTATCGCATCGCCCATGCCTATGTTGCGCGCGCGGCCGACACGCGCAGCGGCGTCGCCGAACTGCTGGATGTCCAGCCTGGGAACGCTGCGGCGCTGCTGGAAGCAAGTGGATGGCAACCTGCGTGCGGAGCAGGCGAAAGCACGCAGACGCGCATGCCGTGATGGCGGCTTCATGCAGGTGAATGGGTAACGTTTAACAGGCACAAGGCGCTTCGCCGATGCAGATCAGTTCGCTTGATCCCGCTTGTTAAGGTTTGTTGATCTACAGGCCTTCACAGCCCATCCACGTACTCAAATTCCAGCTGAAAGCACGGGCTAGCGCCGGGAACAAACGCCGCTATATTCCAGCTTCCCCAGACGAAGGAGGGAGTTGGAAATGAAACTGACCAAGCAGCACATCAACGCAGCACGCGCCATCACCGTCGCCATCGTGGCCACCGTAAGCCTCGGCGCTTGCGCCACCTACAAGGACGAGTTCGCAACCATCAACTCGCGCCTCGATCAGCTCGACGTAAAGGTGCAGGGCGCTGCCCAGAGTGCCGAGTCCGCCAACCAGTCGGCGCAGCAGGCCAACCAGCGTCTGGACCAGATCGAAGGCCGCGTACAGCAGCTTGAAAGGGCACCGGCCGGTCGCAAGCCGCGCGGCTGATAGCTCCCTCATCCTTTGAATTGATCCACCTCTGTATCGGGAACCAGTGGCCTTCGCCGGCCACTGGCATCCTTCCACCCAGGATTGCATTGCAAGGAGCCGTCCCATTCGTACCTCCTCCTCCCCTGCACGCCGCGCCCTCCATGCCGCACTGGCGATGGCACTGGCCGTTGCGTGTAGCGGCGCAGCCAGCGCCAAGGGCAAGGACAAGGAAGCCCCTGAACAGCGAATTGCCGCCGTTGATGAACTTCCACCCGACCAGAGCGTGTCCGAAACAGTGATCGAGCTGGCCGGCTGGGTGGTTGCCAGCAAGGACAACCAGGGCTACCCGTTCGCAATCATGGACAAGGCCGCCGCGCAGGTCCTGATCTTCGGCGGCGACGGTAAGCTGCGCGGCGCGGCACCGGCGCTGTTCGGTTCGGCCATCGGTGATCACTCGGCCCCTGGTGTTGCCAAGCTCGCACTGAGCGCGATTCCCGGCCATGACCGCACCACCCCTGCCGGCCGTTTCATTGGTGGCTACGGCCCCTCCGACGATGCCGGGCGCGTGCTGTGGGTGGACTACGATTCCGCCGTCTCGATGCACCCGCTGCCGCCAGGCACCCCGAAAGAGAAACGCGCCCAACGGCTGGCAACGCCGACGCCGGACGACAACCGCGTCACCCACGGCTGCATCAACGTCTCGCCCGCGTTCTACGAGCAGATCGTGCAGTCCACGTTCGAGAAGGGCGGTGTGTTCTACATCCTGCCGGACAAGGATTCGATCGCGAAGACGTTCCCGGAGTTCGCGCAGAGCCGTGGCGATGCAAAGGACGAAGACGAGAAAGGCGCGCGGCGCGCAAGCAAGTAGAAGTGGGTAGTGGAAAGCGTTTGCGTACCGGAAGTCAGGAAGCCGCAGCGCCCGCCGCCCGCGCCAATGCAGCGGCATGCGCATCGCCCTTCCTCTGGCTGTAACGGTCCACCAGGTAGTCCGTCCTGCCACGCGTCAGCAGCGTGAGCTTCACCAGCTCCTCCATCACGTCCACCACCCGGTCGTAGTACGGCGAGGGCTTCATTCGCCCTTCGTCATCGAATTCCTGCCAGGCCTTGGCCACCGACGACTGGTTGGGGATGGTCAGCATGCGCATCCACCGGCCGAGCACGCGTAACGTGTTGACCGTGTTGAACGACTGCGAACCGCCGCTCACCTGCATCACTGCCAACGTGCGGCCTTGCGTGGGCCGTACGCTGCCATCCTCCAATGGCAACCAGTCGATCTGGTTCTTGAACACGCCGGTGACCGTGCCGTGCCGCTCCGGACTGACCCAGACCTGGCCTTCCGACCACTGCGACCATTCGCGCAGTCGCTGCACTTCAGGGTGGTGCGGGTGCACGCTGTCCAGCATGGGCAGCGCATGCGGATCGAACACGCGGGTCTCGCACCCCAGGTGACGCAGCAATCGCTCGGCTTCCAGCGCCAGCTTGCGACTGAACGACTGCGGCCGAAGCGAGCCGTAGAGCAGGAGGATGCGTGGCGGTCCCGGATCTGCCGCGGCGAGCTGGTGGTGATCGGGCTGGGGCAGCGAGGCGTCTACCAGATTCGGTAGATGGGGGCTTGTGATGGGCTTATTCATTCGATTATTCTAGAAATATGGAAACGTTGAATGCAATTGCTGCCCTGACTGCCCTGGGCCATGCCACCCGCCTGGCTGCCTTCCGCCTGCTGGTGGAGGCTGGCCCGGCAGGTCGCATGGCGGGCGACATCGCCACGGCCCTGCAGGTGCCCCCAGCCACGCTCAGCTTCCACCTGAAGGAGCTGGTGCAGGCCGGCCTGGTGGAGAGCGAAAGCCAGGGTCGCCATGTCTGCTACCGCGCCAACTTCGATGCGATGAACGGCTTGATCGAGTACCTGACGCACAACTGCTGCGCGGGCTCGCCAACCGAGCAATGCATGCCCACGGCGCCCGCCTGCAAGGGCTGACCCCACACAGATCCTCTCCACTCAAGGCAATTGCTCCATGACCCGCAATGTCCTGTTCCTCTGCACCGGCAACAGCGCCCGCAGCGTGCTGGCTGAAGCCACCCTGCGTGCATGGGGCGGCGATCGCTTCACCGCCTTCAGTGCCGGCAGCCAGCCCACCGGCCAGGTCAATCCGTTCGCGCTGGCACAACTGCATGCCGAAGGAATGCCCATTGAAGGGCTGCGCAGCAAATCATGGGACGAGTTCGTGGATGCAGCACCGATGGATCTGGTGATCACCGTGTGTGATGCAGCCGCAGCGGAAGCCTGCCCTGTGGTGTTCGGTGACTTCGTCCGCAGCCACTGGGGCCTGCCCGATCCGGCCGCCGTGGCAGGCAGCGATGCCGACAAGACCGCAGCCTTCGCGCTGGCTCATGCCATCGTGAAGGCGCGACTGCGTGCATTGCTCGCCTTGCCTGACTCATTGTGGTCCGACCGCGAAGCGCTGCAGCACGCGCTGGATCAGATTGGACAGTTGCAGCCGACCGACAGCATGCCGTGACTTCCCGCATGAATCTGTTCGAACGCCACCTGACGCTTTGGGTCGGGCTTTGCATTGCGGTCGGCACGCTGCTGGGCCACTTCCTACCCGGTGCTTTCGCGGTGCTGGCGTCCGCCGAAGTCGCCAAGGTCAACCTGCCGGTTGCCGCGCTGATCTGGCTGATGATCATCCCGATGTTGCTGAAGGTCGACTTCCGCGCAATGCGCCAGTTGCAGCAGCACTGGAAGGGCATCGGGGTGACACTGTTCATCAACTGGGCGGTCAAGCCGTTTTCGATGGCGCTGCTGGGCTGGCTGTTCCTGCGCCATGCCTTCGCGGACTGGCTGCCCGCAGCACACATCGACAGCTACATCGCCGGGCTGATCCTGCTGGCAGCGGCGCCCTGCACTGCCATGGTGTTCGTCTGGAGCAACCTGTGCCGCGGCGATGCCAACTTCACCCTGAGCCAGGTGGCGTTGAACGACGCGATCATGGTGGTCGCATACGCACCGGTGGTGGCGCTGTTGCTGGGCCTGTCAGCGATCACTGTGCCGTGGGACACGCTGCTGTTGTCGGTGGGTCTCTACATTGTGGTGCCAGTACTCGTGGCTGCACTGCTGCGGCACTGGATCCTTTCGTACAGTGGCGAAGCGGGCCTGCAACTCGCGCTTCGAAGGCTGGGGCCGCTGTCCCTGTCCGCGCTGCTGCTGACGCTGGTGGTGCTGTTCGGGTTCCAGGGCCAGCAGATCGTGAAGCAACCGCTGGTGATTGCACTGATTGCAGTGCCGATCCTGATCCAGGTCTACTTCACTTCAGGCCTGGCCTACCTGCTCAACCGCCGCTTGGGCGTGGCGCATTGCGTGGCCGGCCCTTCAGCGCTGATTGGCGCCAGCAACTTCTTCGAACTGGCTGTGGCCACAGCGGTGGGACTGTTCGGCGTGCACTCGGGAGCGGCGCTGGCCACCGTGGTGGGTGTTCTGATCGAGGTACCGGTCATGCTGTCCGTGGTGCGGATCGTAAACCGTACACAAGCCTGGTACGAGAGACGCGAAGAACACTGACAGATCAAAGTGTGTGGGAATCGATTTACGTTCTTCGCCCCGCACTGTCGTCATCGACTTGGTGGGGTGCCCGTACGCCACGTCATCAACTTCGACCCATGTCGCATATTCCCCATGCCGCTACGGCCGTTGCGGCGCCTGCGTCTGCGACAGCTTAACAGCGTGCAAAAATGCCAGAAGCGTCTTTGATCAAGCGTTGAATGCAACTGTTCTGATTGGCACCGCGCAGCAGCACGCGTACAGATGACGTGCCATCGAAAAAGGATGGCCGGGCTTCGAAAACCCGTGCGCTTGTTTAACAACGCTTGCCCGCCGGCGTCACCCCTCGTGGCGCCGGCGGGCAATCCGTCTGCCGGCTATGGCGGGCGGAGCGTGGAGGCCCTGTGCCTGCCGGTTTCAACAAGCGCCCGGTTTTCGAGCCACGTCTCCGCCCGCCACCTTTGCGTGGCGGCTGCCGTCTGTCCTGCACGGAGCATTGCCATGAGCACACCCGAATCCTCCCGACTACGCACGCAGTACGTGCCCGCCAGCGCGGACGCGCCTTCGGAAGCACTGCACCCGCACGATCCGCACGGTTTCATCGCCACGCTCGACCGCATCGGCAAGGGCGCGGCCGCCGACGGCCAGCCCTGGCCCGAACGTCATCAGATGCCAGGGCGCCGCATGGCGCTGGCCGACGCGGACTGTGCGTTGGCCGGGCTGCGCGTGGCGCTGGAAATGCTGCTGGCTGCCGAGCGCGTGCGCCAGAACGGACCCGACGAGGAGTACGTGGGCGACCGCGTGATGGAGGGCCTGATGATGGCCAGCCTGTCGCTGGCCGCACAGGTCAGCGCACGCATGCGGCCGGAAGGGTAATACGGGGAACAACGCACACTGCAACGCCGGGCACGGCCCGGCGCTGCGGCGCACGCCACATCACTCGCAGAGTGCGCTGTCTTCCTTCAACGCGGCATCCTGCAGTGGCTGGCGCTGTTCGATCTGCGCACGTTGTTCCGCCGTCGGCTCGCCCAGCCACCATACACGGCAGCGCGCGGTAAGACGGCCAACCATCTTCGACTGATCGGGCGAATACAGCATCGCCAACGCGGTGCCGGGGCAGTCGTGGGCCTGGCAGGCGGTGTAGAACCACCACGGCTCACCCTGCAGCACTACCAGTTCGCCAGGACCGCTGGGCCCGCTCAACAGGCGTTCGCGCAGCGATGGAATCTCCTTGTCAGCGGATTCGGCTGCGGCCGTGCTCTTCATCAGGGCGTTGAACGCGGCCAGCACCTTCGGATCCTTGCGGCCGCAGTCGTCCACGGTATTGCCGCCCACCAGGGTGAAGAAATGCGTCGCCAGCGGGTTGTCCACGCAGGTGAGTTCCCCGCCGGCGCTCGGGTCTTCCGGTTCGCCTTCGTTGTCCGACACCGAGGGGTCCACACCGTCTTCGGCGGACGGTTCCTTCTCGACCACCGTCGCCACGGCGGCCGGTGCTTCGGCGGTCAGCGCCGGCGCCACAGCAGGTGCAGTCTCGCCAGTCTTCTCCGGTGCCTGTCCGCAGGCTGCCAGCAGCGCGGCCATCATCGCCATCCCTGTGATTCGCATCTTCATTCCGTGTCCTTGTCTGATCTGCGCTGCATCCACCAAATCGGCGGCCGCGTGATTCTAACCAGCGGCGCGCTAGGATGCGTCTGAAGCCTTCCCATCATCGCCAGGGCCTGGACGCATGCGCCGCACACGACTCGCCATGATCTTCTGCAGTGCCCTGCTGATGGCATCGCCGGCAATTGCCCACGATGCAGAAGGCGCGAAGCCCGCACAGCCGCTTCCCGATATCGCGCTGCCCGCACCGCTGGACCGTGTACTGCGCGACTACGAGCAGGCGTGGCGCACGGGTGATGCCAAGGCATTGGGTGCGCTGTTCGCCGAGGATGGCTTTGTGCTGCAGAGCAACCAGCCGCCGGTGCGAGGCCGCAGTGCGATCGAGGCCGCGTATGCCGGCCAGGGCAGCAGTCCGTTGCGGCTGCGTGCCTTGGCGTATGCGGTGGAGGGGAATACGGGCTACATCATTGGTGCGTACAGCTACGGCAACAACGTGGGCGATACCGGCAAGTTCACGCTCACGTTGAAGCGCGTGGGGGATGGGCCGTGGCTGATCTTTTCGGACATGGACAACACCAGCGCGCCGCCGCGGGCGCGGTGATTGCTGCCGCCGGGCGCCAACCAAGGTTGGCAGCTACCAGAAGCGGGGTCCGTCGTAGATCCACGCCATGTGTGGATGGCACGGGCACAAAAAAACCCCGGCACGTAGCCGGGGTTTTTCGATTCACTTGAACAGCGTGTCCGGGTATTCCGGTTTCTGTTCCCGCGCCAGCAATGCGCGCAGGCCTTCTTCCGGCGTCTGCTCACCATGCAGCACGGCACGCACGCGGTCGGAGATCGGCAGGTCGATGCCATGGCGGCGCGCCTGTCGCATCACTTCGTCGGCGGTCTGCACCGATTCGACCACCTGGCCGATTTCGCGCACGGCATCCTGCAGCGTCTGGCCACGGCCCAGGGCCAGGCCCAGGCGGCGGTTGCGCGACAGGTCGCCGGTGCAGGTCAGCACCAGATCGCCCAGGCCCGCCAGGCCCATCAGCGTTTCCGGCTTGGCACCGATGGCAGCGGCCAGGCGCAGCATCTCGTTGAGGCCACGAGTGATCAGGCCGGCACGGGCGTTGAGGCCCAGCTGCATGCCATCGGCCACGCCGGTGGCCACGGCCAGCACGTTCTTCATCGCGCCGCCCAGCTCGGCACCAACCATGTCGTCGCCGGTGTAGGCGCGGAACGCCGGGCCATGCATCGCCTCGGCCACCATCTGCGCGAACTCGGGCACGTCGCCGTGCACGGTGATCGCGGTCGGCAGGCCCTGGGTCACTTCCTTGGCGAACGACGGCCCGGTGACAACGGCCAGCGGCACGTCCTCACCCAGCACTTCGCGCGCCACTTCATGCAGGAAGCGGCCCGAACCGGGTTCGAAGCCCTTGGTGGCCCAGGCCACGCCGGCACCGGCAGGACGCAGCGGCGCCAGCGCACGCACGGTTTCGCCGAAGGCATGCGAGGGGGTCACCACCAGGATCCAGGCCGCGCCCTCCACCGCCGACGCCAGGTCGGTGGTGGCACGCAGGCTGTCCGGCAGCGGGATGCCCGGCAGGTAACGCGGGTTCTCGTGGCGCTGGTCGATGGCTTCGACCACGGCAGCATCGCGCCCCCACAGCACGGTCGGGTGACCGTGCCGTGCGAGCAGGCTGGCCAGCGCGGTTCCCCAGGAACCGGCGCCAAGCACGGCGATCTTGTCAGCGGTAGTGCTCATCCGTGACGTCGCGGCAGGAATCAGGCGTTGCCAGCCGGCTCGGAGTCAGCCAGCGACGGTGCGTCGCCCTGCTCCTGGCGCTGGCGCAGGGTTTCTGCGTACAGGCCTTCGAAGTTGATCGGCTGCAGGAAGAACGGCGGGAAGCCGCCGGCCTGGATCAGGTCGCTGATCAGCTGGCGCACGTACGGGAACAGGATATTCGGGCACTGGGTGCCGAGCAGCACGTCGATCGACTGCGGGTCCAGGCCGACCAGGCCGAACACGCCGGCCTGCTTCACTTCGGCCACGTAGGCGGTGCGCTCACCGGCCTGGCAGGTCAGGGTCACGGCCAGCACGACTTCGAAGGCGTTCTCACCCAGGCGCTGCACCTGCTGGTTCAGGTTCAGCTGCAGCTCCGGCTGCACCTGGTCATTGAAGATGGTCGGGGCGTTCGGCGACTCGAAGGAGACGTCCTTGACGTAGATCTTCTCGACGGTGAAAGCGGGGCCGGTGGCGGCATCGACCGGCGCAGCAGCGCCGTTGGTGATCTCTTCGGACATTTCCAGTAACTCCAATGAATGCAATGAAAACGATGGTCGAATTACTGCGATGGGGGCGGGATCAGGCCCATACAAGGCCGGATCCGCCACCTGCGGCAATCAGTTGCGGCCCTTGACCAGCGGCAGCTCGGCCTGCTGCCAGGCGGGAATGCCGCCCTCGAGCACGTAGACCTTCTCGAAGCCGGCCTTCTTCAGCGCCTTGGCGGCGGTTTCCGAGGCATTGCCGCTGCGGCACACCAGCACCACCGGCGACTGCTTGGCGTTGGCCACCAGCTTGTGGTCCGGGCCGAAGGCACTGGCCTGGGCGTTGCGGCTGCCGGCAATGTGGCCCTTCTCGAAGTCACCGCTGGCCGACAGGTCGACCACCACCGTGCCGCCCGCGTTCATCAGCTGGGTCAGTTCGGCGGGCTTGATGCCCTTGAAGCCCCGGAACAGGCGGCGGATCTCGGTGACGATGATGGCCACGGTCAGGCCGACCAGGGCCGCGGACAGCATCGGGTTTCGGCCTGCAAAGGCCAGCAACTCTTCGTAATTCACTCAGGTCACGGGTCGATTAAGCGGGCGCCGATTGTCGCACAAGCCGGACGCGGCCCGTCACTGCCCCTTCCACAGGTCCGGCAGGCCGGCGGTCTGCCACCAGCGCTTGGCCTCCGGATCCCAGCGCCAGCGCTCGACCACCATCACGGTGCGTTCGGCCTGGGTGTTCTGGTTGATCACCCCGATTTCGACCCGGCGCTCGACCAGGCCGCCTTCCAGCGCCGCGCTGCTGCGCTCGCGGTAGGACGACACGCGCAGCTGCGCGTAGCGGTTGAGCTCGAACTCGGTGGGCGGCTTTTCCTTGCGCAGCTTGGGGTCCAGATAGCCGATGGCATCGTCCATGCTGCCCCAGCGGATGGTGGCGCCGTAGGCGATCTGGGTCTCTTCCAGCAGCTTGCGCTGCTTGCGGCTCAGGTCGTCGGCCGAAGCCACGGCGCTGACCAGCAGCAGGGAACACATCAGGAACTGGATGAGGCGGCGCATCGGTGGTTTCCCCAGAACGTCAGCCTGCCATCCTACCCTTTGGCGAAGGCAACAAAGCGACCGCTGAACTCGGCGGCAGGCTTGCCATCGACACCGGGCTGGGTGGCGATGATGCTGATGCGGGCCTTGCGGCGCTGGCGGAAGGTGTTCAGGAAGGCGTCCCAGCCGGTGGCCTCGGCCGCTTCGGCGTGGGCGTGCAGGTCTTCGTAGACCGGGGCCAGGTAGCGCAGGTTGCTGTCGGCCACGTAGACCTCGGCATCGTGGCCGGCCAGGCGCAGGCGCAGGCTGACCAGCGCCCAGCCGGACAGGGTCAGCACCGAGGCCAGGCTGCCACCGAAGGCGTTGCCCTTGTCGTTGACGTTGGCGGCCAGCGGCGCGGTGATGCGCAGCACGCCGTCGGCATAGCCGTCGAGCTGGATCTGCATGGCGCGGACCGCCGGCATGCAGTCCAGCACGTCCTGCAGGGCGGCCAGCGAGGAAGTCAGAGCATCAACGGACATCGGAGCAGAGACCACGACAACGAAGGGCCCGCATAATGCAGGCAATGGCCGACCATACGATACCCACTGGCGCCGCCGGTTCCGAGCCGGGCTGGACCTTCATTTCGCTGCGACCGCAGGGCCAGAATTCCGCACTGCGCCGCGCCGTTGCTGGGCTGGGCGGGCATGTGGTGGCCCTGCCACCCTGGCGCCTGCAGCGCCTGAAGGGCATGCCAGTGGTGCGTCAGCTGCAACGCGCGCTGAACTGCGATCGGGTGGTGTTCACCAGCCCGGCCGCCGTGACCGCGGCCGCCACCCTGCTGCCACTGGCCGAGGCGCAACGCAGCCCGTGGCTGACCGTGGGCGAAGGCACCGCGCGCGCACTGCGGGCGCAGGGCGTCGGCGAGGTGCATGCACCGCAGCGGATGGACAGCGAGGGCCTGCTGGCGCTGCCGGTGCTGGCCGAGGCGCGGGGCCTGCGCATCGGACTGGTCACCGCGCCCGGCGGACGCGGGCTGATTGCTGCACACCTGCAGGCCGCAGGCGCCACGATCGAACGTGCCGATGTCTACCAGCGCCGCCTGCTGCGCCTGTCGCCCCGCACGCTGGTTCGATTGGCGCATTCAGCGCAGCCGTGGGTGCTGGCGGTGAGCAGTGGTGAGGCGTTGCTGCATTTCTGGCAGCAGCTTCCGGCGGCATTGCAGCAACGCCTGCAGACCCAGGCCACCGTCGTCGTGGCCAGCGAACGGCTGGGCGATCAGGCGCATGCACTGGGGCTGCAGCGCGTGGTGCGCGCGGCCGGGCCCACCACGGCACAGCTGGTGGCCGCTGCACACGCCACGCTCACCGTCCCGGCAGCGACCTGAACAGGGACGTGGGTCACGCTTGCCGCTGTGGTCGGCAACAGTGATGCTGTGCACAACGCGGCCTGCCGGATCCTGACCGGCGACGTTGCCGACAAGGAAGCCCCATGAACGAGACTCCGCCCGTTTCCCCGCCCCGTCGCCCCGCGCGCTGGCTGCTGCCGCTGGCCGGGGTGGTCGTGCTTGGCGTGGGCGGCTATGCCGGCTGGTACGTCTGGCAGCAGCAACAGCACGAACAGGAAGCGCAGGCACAGACCATGGCCGTGCAGCTGCAGGGCCTGGAGGCGACGCTGGATGCACTGCGCCGCGACCAGCGCGCGACCAGCCAGCGCCTGCAGGATGCGGCGACCACCAACCGCGTGCTGCGCGACGAGATGCTGGGCCTTTCGCAGCGCAGTGCGCTGCTGGAAGAGAACCTGGCCAAGCTGGCCGACAGCGCCAACCAGGGCCGCCAGGCGGTACAGCGCGATGAGGCCGAACTGCTGCTGACCCAGGCGGCGCAGCGGCTGAATTATGCCGACGACGTGGAAGGCGCGCGCCGCCTGTATGCACAGGCCGCCACCGCGCTGGCCGATCTGCCCGACAGCGATGGCCTGAACCTGCGCCAGGCATTGGTGCAGGAGCGCGATGCACTGGATGCGCTGGGCGCCGGCCCGCGCGTGCGGTCGCTGCAGCGGCTGGATGCCTTGGCCAGGGCACTGCAGGGGCTGCCGTCGCAGGTGACCGGCAACGCTGCGACCGACACCGCAAAACCGTGGTGGCAATCGACGCTGGCCCCGTTCGTGGACATCACCCCGAGCCGCCAGAATGGCCCGCTGACCGCCGCCGAACGTCGCAATGCCGACGACGCCCTGCAGCTGGAACTGACCCTGGCGCGCGCCGCGATCGAACGCGGCGACCGCACGGGCCGCGATACCGCACTGGAACGCGTGGAGCACTGGGCACAGCGGCGTTGGCCGGATTCACCGGCCCTGCGCGCGCAACGTGCTGAACTGAAGGCCTTGCGCGAGCTTCCGCTGCAGGCCAGCAACACCGTGCTTGGCAGCACCCTGCAGCAACTGCGCACCCAGACCGACCGGAGGTAATCCCGCATGAAACCCCTGCAATCCCTGGTTGTGCTGTTGCTGGCGGTGGCCATCGGCGTGGTGGCCGCGCAATGGCTCGGCGCCGATGACCTCAACCGTTTCGGTGAAGTGACCCTGCGCTACGGCGGTTACGACTACCACAGCAACCTGCCGAAGGTGGCGCTGCTGTCGGTGATCGCAGTGCTGGTGCTGTGGCTGCTGTGGAGCCTGATTGCCGCACCGTTCCGCGCCTGGGGCCGCTACCGCCGCAAGCAGGGCCGGGTGCGCCTGATCGACGGCCTGCAGGCCTACGAGCACGGCCAGTGGCAGCGTGCCGAGAAGCTGCTGGATGGCGCTGCCAAGGACCCGGAAGTGAGCGCGGTGGCGCTGGCCAATGCCGTGCGCAGCGCACAGGCACGTGCCGACGGCCCCGCCGGTGAAGCGCTGCTGCAGCGTCTTGGCGAGAGCGATGCCACCCTGCAGGCACTGCTGCGCGCCGAACAGCTGCTGGCGCGCGATCTGCCGGTGGATGCGATCAACGCATTGGACGTGGCGGCGATCCAGCCGCTGCCGCCGCGCGGCCTGTGGCTGCGTACCGAGGCGCTGGCGCGTGCCGGTCGCGCACACGAGGCCTATGGCCAGCTGGGTGCGCTGCGCCAGAGCAAGGTACTGCCGGCCGAATCAAACAGCGAACTGGAAGCCCGCCTGGCCGCACAGGCGCTGCTGGAAGCGGCCGACGTCAACGCATTGGCCGCACAGTGGGAAGCCACGCCGAAGGCGCTGCGGCCGAACCCGGACGTGGTGGGCGCCTATGCCAGCCGTGCGGTGGCCCTGAACTGGGATGAGCCGGCGCTGCTGGCGCTGGAACAGGCGCTGGACCAGCGCTGGGACGACGAACTGGTGGCGCTGTACGGCCGCCTGCCGGCCGAGCGCCTGGCCACCCGCCAGGCCAACCTGGCGCGCTGGCGCAATGTGCATGATGGCTCGGCCGCACTGCATCTGGCGCAGGGCCGCGTGGCCCTGGCCCAGCAGCAGTGGGATGCCGCCGATACGTTCCTGCACGAGGCCATCGCCGCCGGCGCCGGTGCCCCGGCGTGGGAGGCACTGGGTGAACTGTTCGCGCAGCGTGGCGAGCACGCGCTGGCCGCGCAGTGCCTGGCCAATGCGCTGCGACTGCAGCGCGGCGAGGACAGCGTGGCGCTGGTGCGCGGCAGCGAGGCACCATTGCGTGCCACGGTGGAAGAGCAGCCGATCGCGGTGCAGCCGCCGGTGTATGACGCCAATGAAGAGCGCGACGAGTTCGGCAACCCGCGGTTGCCGTGAGGCGTGCCGACCAACGGTCGGCACCCACCGGAGCAACAAAAAAACGCCGCCCAATGGGCGGCGTTTTCGTACCAGCGCTGCCGGCCAGCGGCCGGCACTACCGTGATGCTCAGCGTTCGACGATCGCCACCACGCCCATGCCGCCGGCGGTGCAGATCGACACCAGCGCGCGGCCACCGCCGCGTTCGGCCAGCTGCTTGGCTGCGGTAGCAATCACACGTGCACCGGTGGCGGCGAACGGGTGGCCGGTAGCCAGCGACGAGCCCAGCAGGTTGATCTTGTCCGGGTCGATACGGCCCATCGGCGCATCCAGGCCCAGGCGGTTGCGGCAGTAATCCTCGCTCTCCCACGCACGCAGGGTGCACAGCACCTGTGCAGCGAAGGCCTCGTGGATCTCGTAGATGTCGAAGTCCTGCAGGGTCAGGCCGTTGCGCTTGAGCATCTCCGGCACGGCCACGGTCGGTGCCATCAGCAGGCCTTCGCCATGCACGAAGTCCACCGCAGAGACGTGCGCATCGCGCAGGTACGCCTGCGGCTCATGGCCGTGCGCACGCGCCCACTCTTCACTGGCCAGCAGCACCGCGGCGGCGCCATCGGTCAGCGGCGTGGAGTTGGCGGCGGTCAGGGTGCCACGGCCGGAGACCTTGTCGAAGGCCGGCTTCAGCGTGGCCAGCTTTTCCAGCGAGGTATCCGGACGCAGGATGTTGTCGCGCTCGACGCCACGGAACGGTGCGATCAGATCGTTGAAGAAACCGCGCTCATAGGCAGCGGCCAGCTTCTTGTGCGAGGACACCGCCCACTCGTCCTGCGAGTCGCGCGAGATGTTCCATTCCTTGGCCATGTCCTCGCAGTGGTCGCCCATGCTCTTGCCGGTGCGCGGCTCGGCCACGCCCGGGAACTCGGGCTTGAGCTCGGAGAACTTGAAGCCGGAAGTGAGCGCGCGGATCTTGTCGCCGGTGCTCTTGGCACGGTTGGCGGCCAGCAGGCGCGCGCGCAGCTTCTTGCCGTAGACGATCGGCACGTCAGAGGTGGTGTCCGAACCGCCGCCGATGCCCGATTCGATCTGGCCCAGCGCGATCTTGTTGGCGACGGTGATGATGCTGTCCAGCGAGGTGCCACAGGCGCGCTGCAGTGTGATGCCCGGGGTCAGCGGCGACAGGCCGGACGACAGCGTGGCTTCACGGCCCAGGTTCCAGTCGCTGGAGTGCTTGATCACCGCACCCATCGCCACTTCACCCAGCTGCTGGCCGTGCAGGCCGAACCGTTCGACCAGCGCGCCCAGCGTACGGACCGACATGCCGAGGTTGCCGACATCCGAATACGCGGTGTTCTGGCGGCAGAACGGAATGCGGACGCCACCGAGGATGGCGACGGGACGAGCGTTGGGCATGGAGATACCTGGCATGGATGAGGGTGTCTGCAACATGGCCTGCACGGCGGAGCAGGCATAATGGAGCCAAGTGTAGCTGCCGCCCTGTGATGGGCCAACCGTGGAACCATGAGCAAACCCGACCCCGCGATGAATGCCCTTGGCGTGCTGGCCCTGGAACTGGCCGGCGGTGAAATCCCCCGCCAGGCGGTACTCAGCGCCGAACAGGCCGGTGAACTGGCCGATCGCGTCGGCCGCGACCTGTCCAAGCTGGTGCCGCAGGTGGCCGAGCTGGACCTGGTGTTCGCCGCCGCCCATTTCGACCCGGCCGAAGTGCTGCGCCCGGGCTGGCCGATCCACCGCCGCCTGGAAGAACTGCAGATGCGTGCCCCGGGCCGCAACCAGGGCCCGCGCCTGCTGGCCTTTGGTACCGACGCCCAGGGCGACGTGCCGCTACCGTTCCAGGCCGACGCCAGCCTGGTGGGCGGCGGCCTGCGCGTGGTGCCGTTCCTGCTGACCGGCAGCGACGTGGCGACGACCAATGCGGTGGCCGAGGCGCTGGAAGACACGCTGCTGGCCAACGGCATGGCCCATGCCGACACCGCGTTGATGGCGCAGAACACCTTCGGTGCCCGCATCGAGCACGCGCGGTATTTCACTGTGAATGATCTGGCCGCGATGATGTCGATGCAGTACGACAACCAGGGCCTGGCCGCACTGTGGCCGCTGATCGAGACCGCGATCATGGCCCCCGGTGAAGACGAATGGCTCAACGCCGCGCCCGAGCCGCTGCTGCGTTACACGCATGGCGAAGCACGCATGGCGCTGTTCGATCCGGCCGGCTGGTGCGCGCACTACGATCACGGCAAGAACGATTGCGACCGCCTGAAGGGCATCTACGAGCAGTTCCTGATGCGCCAGCGGCAGATGGCCGCGGTGCTGGAAGCACATGGCGTGCCGGTACTGTTCGTGCACTGCGAGGCCGGCCAGGACGCGCGCGAACTGCTGGCGCGCTGATCAAGCCGCACCACGCGCCGCCAACCGGTTCGGCGGCGCGATGTGCCACCATTGCGGGCTAGTGCATGGATACTCATGCGCGATCAAGGACGAACTGCATGCTGTGTAGACTTCAATGCGCAGGGCTGACCCTGCTTGCCGCAGCCGTCTGTGGCCTTCCGATCATGGCCCAGGCAGCGGTACCGGTTGCCGCGACACCCACCTGCACAGTTGCGCCGGCCTTCGCTGCTGCCGTGGCGGAGCCCGAGGTCTATGACAGCCATATCAGCTTCAGCAACACGGTCAAGGTGCAGGTCAACGTCGATGCGCAGGGCCGCGCCCACGATGCGCGCGTGCTGAACGGCTCCCGCAACCGGGTGCTGGATGATGCAGCCCGGCAGGCGGCCCTCAGCTGGAAGTATCAGTGCACGGGCCCGGGCGGCATCGCGCAACCGGTCGTGCCTGTTCCGGAACCGGCTTGCCGGCTGGACCGCCTGAGCTGGGCGGACAACGAACCCAGGTTCTCCAGCGCAGTGCGGTCCAGCGGTTTGCGCGGCTCGGCGGAAGTCTGGTTGCGCCCGGTGGCCGGCGATCCGGCAAAAACGGAGGTGAAGATCGGCCGGAGCAGCGGGGATGCACGCATTGATGACACGCTGCTCAACGCCGCACGGAACTGGCGGCTGACCTGCCCGCCGGACGCGCCCGTGAAGCACCCCTGGATCAGCTTCACCCAGTCATTCAACTTCGAACCGCGGCGCCAGCCAGCGGCCACGGAGGCATCAGAGCCGGAGCCAGATGATGTGGTGATTGCAAATGATGCCCTGCTGGAATTCGGCACCGTCGCCGGCTTCGTCGAAGCGCTGCCGAAGATGAAGGGTGTAGATCTTGCGCCGGATCAGTCGAGTCAGCCGGGGATGACGCTCTACAACACCAGTCTTGGCGCGATCATGCGGGAAATCGAGATGACCGAGGGACGGTTGAAGCCGGTGACCATGACCCACTGGCTGGTGATGGTGCCGCCCCACCGCACGGCACCGGCCGTGGTGCGCACCTTCAAGCGCGAAGTGATCGATGCCAAGACGGGCAAGGCCCACATGCAGACCGATATCTCGATCCTGTGTGAAAGCGGCCCTGCCGAATGCGCTGAACTGCGGCGGCGACGCGACACATTGCTGCGATCCCCCTGACCGCAGCAAAGGGAGCCGAGCATCGGCTCGGCTCTACAGGAAGGGATGCAAGAAAAGCGCCGGCTTGCGCCGGCGTTTTCCATTTCCAGCAGGAGCGCGCTTACTGCGCCTTCTGGATCACCGCACACGCCAGGCGCGCGCCGGCGTTGCCGGTCGGCTGGGTCTTGTAGTCATCCGCATCGGCATGGACGATCAGGCCACGGCCGATGATGTCGAAGTCATCACCCTTGCCGATGTTGACGTTGCTCGACACCGGGCCGTCGATGGTGGCCACGCCCTTGTCGTCGGCCTTGATGTTGGGCATGTCGCCGCCGTGGTGCGGATCGGTGGCGACATTGCCGTGATCCTGCTTGCCCGGGTTGAAGTGGCCACCGGCACTCATGCCGTCCGGGGCGCTGCAGTCGCCCTTCTCGTGAATGTGGAAGCCGTGCTCGCTGCCCGGCTTCAGGCCGCTGATCTGGCCGGTCACGTGGACCTTGCCATCGACCACCTTGAAGGTGACGCTGCCCTTGGTCTCGTTGCCCTGGGTCGGTGCCAGCTCGGCGCTGGCCGTAGCATCGGCAGCCGGTGCAGCCGCCGGGGCCGGCGTTGCAGCCGGTTCGGTGGTAGCACCGTCGGCCGGCGCGGCCGGCGGGGTTTCAGCCTGCGGCGCGGCCGGCTGCTGGTTGCAGGCCGCCAGGCCCAGCGCAGCAATGGCTGCGAACAGCGAAGTGTGGATCAAGCGCATGGAATCTCTCCCTGGATGATGCCTGCAGTGATCAGCGGACAACCCGGATCACGCCACAGGCGATGCGGACGCCGGCATTGCCGGCGGGCTGGCTGCGATAGTCGTCGGCGTTGGCATGCACGACCAGTGCACGTCCGGCGATATCGGTGGCGGCGCCTCCGCCAAGGGTAACGCCCTTGAGGTGGATATCGACGTTGGCGCGGCCCTGGGCGTCGGCACGCAGATTGTCCATGTCGCCCAGGTGGTGCTTGCCGGTGCCGGCGCGGCCATGCGCAGCGCCACCGGGATTGAAGTGATTGCCGGCACTGCTGGCATCCACCGCACTGCAGTCGCCGCGCTCGTGGATGTGGAAGCCGGCCTGCTGCATCGGCTGCAGGCCACCGATCAGGCCGGTGATGTGGATACCGCCGGGCTCCACCATCAGTGCGATGCGGCCACTGACAATGCTGGCCGAGGCCGGCGCAATATTGGCCTCGCCCTGCTTCGCTGCGCTGACCACGGTCGGCGGCGGCGGAGTAGGTTCGGTCTTTTTCGGCGCGCTGCCGCAGGCAGACAGCAGCACGGCGGCGGACAACGGCAGGATGACAAAGGACAGACGCATCAAAGACTCCTTGCAGATGACACTAAGCGTTGCATCGTCCATGAACGATCAACAGTTCGGCAAGCGGGCGCGAGGATCGCGTGCAGGGGCCGTTCAATGGCCCCCGCGGCGGCGCCCGGCGCCCAGCTTGCGGGTAAGGGTATTGCGGCCAAGGCCGAGGCGGGCAGCGGCTTCTGCGCGGCGCCCATGGGTGATCTGCAGCGCGGCCTCCAGCAGCGCATGGTCGACCCGCTCGCGCACCTGCGCGTGCAGCCCTTCCACGCCTTCGGCCAGCTGACGGCGTGCCCATTCGGCCAGCAGCGCTTCCCACTGCCCCGGATCGGCGCTGGTGGTGCTGCTGCGACGACCGCGCGTACGGTTGAGCGCGGTATCGACGTCGGCCACGCCGATGGTGTCGGCGGCCGCCAACGCCGCCATCCGCCAGCACACGTTTTCCAGTTCGCGCACGTTGCCCGGCCAGTCGTGTTCGCGCAACGCCTGCAGTGCGGCCGCGGTCAGGCGCTTCGGCGGCGTATCCAGCTTGCGCGCGGCGGCGGCCAGGAACGTACTGGCCAGCTGTGCGATGTCCTCGCGGCGCTCGCGCAGCGGTGGCAGCTGCAGGCGCACCACGTCCAGGCGGTGCAGCAGGTCGGCGCGGAACTTCCCCTGCGCAACCAGACCTTCCAGGTCCTGGTGGGTGGCGGCAACCACCCGCACGTCGACGCGGATCAGTTCACGGCCACCGACGCGGAAGAACTCGCCCTGCGCCAGCACGCGCAGCAGCCGGGTCTGCAACGGCAGCGGCATGTCGCCGATCTCATCCAGGAACAGTGTGCCGCCATCGGCCTGCTCGAAGCGGCCGATATGGCGGCGCTGCGCGCCGGTGAAGGCGCCGGCTTCGTGGCCGAACAACTCGCTTTCCAGCAGCTCGGACGGGATTGCAGCGGTATTGAGCGCGACGAAGGGCCCCTGCGCGCGCGGTGATTCGCGATGCAGCGCATTGGCCACCAGCTCCTTGCCGGTGCCGGTCTCGCCGGTGATCAGCACCGCCAGCGGTGCCTGCGCCAGGCGACCGATGGCGCGGAACAGCGCGCGCATCGGCGGGGTATCGCCCACCAGTTGCGGCGGTTGGTCGCTATGCGCTTCGGCCGCAGGTGTGGCCGCCGCCAATGCCGGTGCGACGGCCGGCAGCACCCGTTGCGCCAGTGCCACCGCATCGTCCAGATCGAACGGCTTGGACAGGAATTCATGCGCGCCACCGCGGAACGCGCCGGCCGTGCTGGCTACATCGGTATAGGCCGACATCACCACCACCGGCAGCTGCGGCAGCGCGGCCTTGAGCTTGTCCAGCAGCACCAGGCCATCGTCGCCGGGCATGCGCACATCGGTGAACAGCAGCGCCGGTGGCGGGCCTTCGCTCAACGCCTGCAGGGCGGGTGCGGCGCTGTCGAAATCGACGACCTGGTAGCCCGCCTCGCGTAGCGCGGTGCACAGCACGAAGCGCACGGCCCGATCGTCATCGACCACCCAGATGCGCTGCGGGGACGAAGAAGACTCAGACATCGCGCGGGGCCTCCTCGGCCGGGGCAGCGCCGCTGACGATCGGCAGCAGCAGAGTGAACACGGTATGGCCCGGGCGCGAGCGGTAGGTCAGCGTGCCGCGATGCTCGCGCGCCACCTGCTGGGCCAGCGCCAGGCCCAGGCCAGTGCCTTCGGCACGGCCACTGACCAAGGGCAGGAACAGGTGTTCAGCCAGTTCCTCGGGAACGCCACGGCCGTCGTCGGCGATTTCCAGGCGCAACGCCAGCGTGTGCAGCTGCTCGGCAATGCGCACGCCATGCTCCACGCGGGTACGCAGGGTGATGTTGCCGGCGCCGGCCTGGATCGCGTTGCGCACCAGGTTCCAGACCGCCTGGGTGAGGCGGTCGGCGTCACCATGGAATTCGGGAATGCTGGGGTCGTAGTCGCGCTGCAGGCGCACCGCCCAGCCGGCTTCGCTCTCGGCCAGGCGCAGCACGCGCTCCAGCGCGGCATGGATGTTCAGTTCGGCGTGGGGCGCCGCCGGGGCCGGCGACAGCAGCTGGTCGAGCAGGCCGTTGAGGCGCTCGATCTCCGAACCGATCAGTTCGATCAGCTCACGTTCGCCGGCGTCGCGCTGAGCGGCACGCCGCGCCAGCAGCTGCGCCGCGCCCTTCAACCCGGCCAGCGGATTACGCAGTTCGTGGGCCAGCCCCTTCAGCGCCGCGCTGAGCGCGCTGGGCAGCGCCTGGGTGGGATCGAGTCCTGGGAACTCATCGACCGGATGCGCCTCCAGCAGCCAGCCGCCATCGTCGCGGCGGCTCATCCAGCCCTCGGCGAAGCGCGGCGCCTCGCCGGGCACCGCCAGCGCCAGCCGGTTCAGGCGCAGGCTGTCGCGCTCGTCGCGGGCCAGGAAATGGGCCAACGCCTCGCCCTGCACTTCCAAGGCGACCAATGGCCGACCCAGCAGGCGCCGGACGCTGACGCCCAGCCAGCGGGCGAAGGCCGGATTGCAGCCGGCAATGCAGCCATCGGCCCCGGCCCAGGCCAGCGGCGTGCCCAGGGCATCGAGGGACGGCGGGGGTGCGGGGTCGGACATTGCACCAATGTAGTGCAAAACGGGGGTCCGGGGTCGGATCCCTTTCCGTGAGGAAAGGGCTCTGACCCCTGCCGCAGGTCGAGCAAGCTCGACCACTACCAGATGCATGGCCGGTTACAGCTTCATGTTCAGGCCGACGAACACGCTGCGGCCCGGGGCCGGCGAGAACATCGGGCGGGCGCTGTCCCAGAAGAAGCTGTCGTACCAGGCGTAGGCGTACTGGCGGCCGGTGACGTTCTTCAGCTGCAGGTCCACGCTGAAACGCGGGGTGAGCTGATAGGCCGCACTGAGGTCGAGCACGGCGAAGCCACCGAACTTGCCGGCCACGTTGCGTTCTTCCAGGTAGTAATCGCCCTGTGCACGCGCCTGCAGGCCCAGCCGCAGCGCATCCGTGGCGCGGTAATCCACACCCAGATTGCTGATATGGCGCGGGGTGGCAGCCACTTCGCGGCCCTGCAGGGAAATGCCGGCATCGCGGTCGTCGCGGGTGATCTTCGCTTCCTGGTAGGCGTGCGAAGCCCATACCGTCCAGTCGTCGCCCAGTTGCAGGCTCAACTGCGCATCCACGCCTCGTCGGCGGGTCTTGCCCAGGGTGACCGTGGTGCCAGTGGCCGGCATGTTGGATACCTCGTTTTCCGCGTCCTGCTGCCACACCGCCAGGCGCGCCTGGGCGCCCTGGAACGGCTGGAACTTCAGGCCCAGCTCCATGCCGGTGTTGGTGGACGGCTGCATCGGTGCCTGCCCGGGGGTGAGGTAGGCCGGCGCGGTGGACCCGGTCAGCACCTGGAAGGTGCGGCCCCAGTTCGCGTAGACGTGGGTGGTCTGGCCCAGGCTGTGGATGATGCTCAGCTTGGGCTGACCGATGCTGCCGTAATCCTGCAGCCGAGCGGTGATGCCGTTCATCAGGTGCGTGCGGCCACTGAAACGGTCCACGCGGTAGGCCGGCACGATCTTCCAGGCCTCGACCGGCTGGTAGACGGCCTGCACGTAGGCACCCCAGTTGTCGAAGCTGTGGCGATCGTCGTTCTGCACGCGCGCCGGCGGCTGGCTGTAATCGGTCGGTTCGGCGTAGGCGTAGCGCTCGCGGATATAGCCGTTGTCCTGCTGCTCGTAGTTCAGGCCGCCCTCGACAGTAAGCGCGGGGCTGGCCTGCCAGGTCAGCGTGCTGAGCAGGCCAGTCTGGCGCTCATCCCACACGCGGCGCTGACGCGGCAGGTTGCCGGTGGGCAGATCGCTGAAGGTCACGCGGCGGTCGTCTTCATAGCGGTTGTAGTAGAGCCGCGTGCCGAAGGTGAGTGCGTCGGACAGCTTCAGGTCGACGTGCGCGGCGATCTGCCGCATGTCGCGGTCATCGCCATCATTGCCGTTGCGCAGCTCGCTGCCACGGCGGAGCGTGCGCAGTTCCTCGGCGGTCATGAAGCCCGGTTCGTCGGCCTCATGGTGGTAGGCGCGCGCCGTCAGGCCCACGCGCAGCCCTTCGTCCAGCGTGCCGAAGAACCACTTGCCGCCCAGCGAGTACTTCTTCGAGGTGTCGTGGTCGCGATAGCCATCGCTGGCCTGGGTGCCAACAAAATAGTTCTGCGCGAAGCCATTGGCTTCGCGGCCAACCGCCAGCTGTGCATCACGGGTGTTGTAGCTGCCGTAGGCCAGGCGCGCATCGGTGTAGCTGCCGCCCTGACGCGTACCGAAGTTCACGTTGCCACCGATGTTGTGCAGCCCATAGCGCGGGTCGTTGGTCCCGCGCACCACTTCGATGTAGCTGATGTCCAGCGGGAACAGCATGTCGATGAAGCGCTGGTTGCCGCTGTTGACGTTGCTGGGGATGCCGTCGATGAGGGTCTTGATGGCGTTGAGGTAGCCCTCGCCGTTGAAGGCGCGGAAGCTGACCTTGCCCGATTCGGCACCCTGCCGCGTTTCGGTGAGCTGGATGCCGGGCATCTGCCCCAGCAGCTCCCAGCTGTGCGAGACGTTGCGGTCTTCGATCTGGTCCGCGCCGAGCACGTCCACCGAAGTCAGCACCTGGTGCGCGCTGAGCTGGCCTTCGCCATGCTGGTGCACCTGCACCTTGCCGAGGGTGAGCGCGGCATCGGCGGACTGTGCGAAAGCTTCAGGGGCGAGCGGAGCGGCCGCCAGGGCGGCCACAAGGGTGGGAGTCTTCATGGGAAGGGGCGGCTGCGGTGAAACGTAATCATATAACATTTCACATGCCCGCTTTTTGCAGCGTCGAGCAAGGCTCGGCGCTACAAGGGCGGGTGCCGGGGGCTTGGATTACACCGGGTAGCCGGTGGCTTCCCGTGCTTTCTTCCAGGCGGCTTCGAATTCACGCGCGGAGATTTCGTCGTCCTCGTCGAAATCCAGGAACGACACTGGCTGGTCGGCCAGCAGGAAGCGGTCGTCGCTGTGGGCATGCTCGTCGGCCCAGACCATCCTGGTGCCGTAGATTTCCACCTGGCGCACGATCTTCTCGCCACGGGCTTCCATCAGCACGTTGCCCTTGCCCAGGCCCGATTCGGCCCAGTGCTTGTAGTACTTCTTTGCGGCGGATTTCGCGCCGGGTTTTGCGTTGTGCTTTGCGTAGGTCATTGCAGGGGTCCTGGCCGCAGGCGCGGCCGGAAAGTTCGGAATAGCGCCATTATCAGGCATCCGGGGGTCAGAGCCCTTTCCTTTGGAAAGGGATCCGACCCCTGCTGCTTCAATTCGGCAGGGGCACGCCCTTCGGCCACAGCATCCAGATATTGCCCTTCTGCTTCATGTCGCCGGCCAGCTTGCCGGCGGCATCCCCGCTGCCCCAGTACAGGTCGGCGCGCACCTCACCGGCGATGGCGCCGCCGGTGTCCTGCGCGGCCACCGGTCGCACCACCGGGCTGCCGTCCGGGCGCGTGGTGGAGAGCCACAGCAGGCTGCCCAGTGGCACCACGCTGCGGTCCACCGCCACGCTGTAGCCGGCGGTGAGCGGCACGTTCAGCGAACCACGCGGGCCTTCCGGGCTGTCCGGGTTGCGCACGAAGAACACGTAGCTGGGGTTGCTGCGCAGCAGTTCCGGCACGCGCGCGGGATTGGCCCGGGCCCAGGCGCGGATCGCGTCCATGGTGACGTCTTCCTTCTTCAGCTGGCCCTGGTCGACCAGCCAGCGCCCGACGGCGCGGTAGGGGTGGCCATTCTGTTCCGCATAGGCCAGCCGCACCTGCTTGCCATCGGCCAGGCGCACGCGGCCGGACCCCTGGATCTGCAGCAGCTGCAGGTCCATCGGGTCGGTCAGCCAGGCCAGCACCGGGGCGTTGGCGCCCTGGGCCGCGATGGTGCCGGCGTCGTCATAGGGCTTGAGCACCTTGCCTTCGACGCGACCGCGCAGGCGCTTGCCCTTCAGTTCCGGGTAGAGGCTCTCCAGCTGCACCACCACCAGATCATCGGGAGTGCCGTAGACCGGCACCGTCGCCTTGTCGGTGCGGGTCAGGCTGCCGGCATAGATCGGCTCGTAGTAGCCGGTAATCAGTCCGTCGGCCTGGTGGCCACCGGCACGCAGCGCATAGGCATCAAGGTCGCGCTGCAGGAACTGGCGGATCGCGGCCGGGTCCTTGTCTGACACTGCTGCGGCGGTGGCGCAGGGTTTGGCCCAGACCGCATCGTTCTTCAGGCGGGTGCAGCTGCTGCGCCAGGCAACGAAACCGGCCTGCAGATCGCTGTTGGAGACGGGTGGCAGCGCGCTCCATGCAGCCTTGGCATAGGTCGCTGCAGGCGGCATGGTGGGCGTGGGCGCTTCAGACCCGGTGCGGGGGGCGGTGGTGGCGCAACCGGCGAGCACGGCCGCTGCCAGCAGGATGCAGTGCCTGCGCTTGACGAAGGTGGCGGAATCGATCATGCCGCCATGGTGGCGGGCCGGCCGCTGGGCGGCAACCCGGCGCGGGGTCAAGCGTTCATGCGCGGGGTCACGGCGTCTGCAGCAGCAGCGAGTACAGGATGCGCGCGTCTTCGGCATCCAGCGTCTTCGGCAGGTCGTCGCGGCCACGGAAACGGCGGTGGAAGGCGGCGACGGTGGCCTCGCGGTTGTCCAGCGGATAGCCAAAGCGGGCCAGCGCATTCCACGCGTCGAAACCCTCTGGCGCAGCACCGTCGGCCGCGCGCGGCCACACGCCAAAGCCGACCTCGGCCAGCTGCTGCCAGGGGAAGAAGCGGCTCGGATCCTGCTTGCGCGTCGGCGCCAGGTCGGCGTGGCCGATCACCTGGCGCGGCGGGATGTTCAGGCGCGAGGTGAGGTCGCGCAGCAGCACGATCAGCGATTCGATCTGCGCCGCACTGAACGGGCTGCGGCCATCGTTGTCGAGCTCGATGCCGATCGAGGCCGAATTGAGATCGGTGATGGTGCCCCAGCGCCCGGCGCCGGCGTGCCAGGCACGGCGCTCATCGGCGACCAGCTGGTAACGATGGCCATCGGCACCGACCAGGTAATGTGCACTGACCGGTCCACCGCTGTTGGCCGTGCGCAGCGTATGCAGGCTCTGCTGCACCGACTTCTGCTCGGTGTGGTGGATGACGATGATGACAGGCGTGCGCGCGTTCTGGTTGGGTGATGGCACCCAGGTGGCGAGCGGGTTGCGGGTTTCCTGCGGCGCGGAGGCACAGGCAGCCAGCAGCAGGCAGGCCGAGAGCATCAGGACAGTGCGGATCGGGTGCATGGCCTGATTGTGCGCGATCAGGCGCGATGATGCATGTCACAAGGAAGATTCGGTAGGTCCACGCCAGGCGTGGATGCGCCACTCCGGCTGTGCCACCAACGGTCGGCACCCACCAGAGCAGACCCCGTGCCAAGCAAGCTTGGTACCTACCAGAACGAGGACAGTGGAAGTGCCGACCAACGGTCGGCACCCACAACATCAATGCAATAGCTCTGCCGCTACTTCAGGCCTCGTAGGCAGATTCGCCGTGCGAAGTCACATCCAAGCCGGTGCGTTCGGCCTCTTCGGTCACGCGCAGGCCGACCACGACCTTGACCACCAGCAAGATGACCGCGGTCACCACCGCCGACCACACCACGGTGAGGCCGACGCTGACCACCTGCACCCACACCTGGTGGGCGATATCCAGACCGGCCTTGGTACCACCCAGCGACTGTGCACTGAACACACCGGTGAGAATCGCGCCGACGATGCCGCCGACACCATGCACACCGAACACGTCGGCAGTGTCGTCCACCTTCAGCAGGCGCTTGAGGCCGGTCACGCCCCAGACGCAGACCACGCCGGCGACGAAGCCGATGATGATCGCGCCGAGTGGGCCGACCGTGCCACATGCCGGGGTGATGCCGACCAGGCCGGCCACCGCACCCGAAGCAGCGCCCAGTGCCGATGGCTTGCCCTTGCTGATTGCTTCCACCAGCGTCCAGCCGAGCACGGCGGCGGCGGTGGCCAGCACGGTGTTGAGGAAGGCCAGCGAGGCCACGGTATCGGCTGCGGCAGCGGAACCGGCATTGAAGCCGAACCAGCCCACCCACAGCAGCATCGCGCCGATGTAGGTGAACGGCACGTTGTGCGGCTTCAGCGCGGTCTGGCCGTAGCCCAGGCGCTTGCCGACAAACCAGGCAGCCACCAGGCCAGCAACGCCCGCATTGATGTGGACCACGGTGCCGCCGGCGAAATCGATCGCGCCCAGCTCACCCAGGTAGCCGCCCCCCCAGACGATGTGGGCCATCGGGATGTAGCTGAGGGTGAACCACAGCGCCGAGAACAGCAGCACCGCGCGGAACTTGATGCGCTCGGCGAAGGCACCGACGATCAGCGCGGTGGTGATACCGGCAAAGGTCGACTGGAACGCGACGAACAGATAGTCCGGCAGGCCCTTGATCGGTGTGTTGCCGACCGACTCGGGGGTGAAGCCCTTGAGGAAGGCGAACTCGGTGAACGACCCGAAGAACGGATTGCCCGCGCTGAACACCGCGCTGTAGCCGTAGGCCACCCACAGCAGCAGCACCAGCGAGAACACCACCAGGATCTGGCTGAGCACCGACAGCACGTTCTTCGAACGCACCAGGCCGCCGTAGAACAGGGCCAGGCCCGGCACGACCATCAGCAGCACCAGCAGGGTGGAGGTGAGCATCCAGGCCACGTCGCCATGATCATAGGCGGCGGCCGCTTCGGCCACGGCCGGCGCAGCGGCTGCAGCTGCAGTGTCCTGCAGCGGTTCAACGGCCACGCTTTCGCTCGGCAGTGGCGACACCTGCGCCTGGGCGTGGGCATTGCCCGGCCAGGCACCCGCGGCCAGCGCACTCAGCAGCATCAACAGCCACACGACATGGAACCGGGCTTGCCACCCGGTGAGAAGGCGCATCTTCATGGGGGAGTCTCCGGAAAGGGGTTACAGCGCGTCGGCACCGATTTCGCCGGTGCGGATGCGGATGACCTGTTCGACGGCGGTGACGAAGATCTTGCCGTCACCGATCTTGCCGGTGCCTGCCGACGATTGGATCGCTTCGATCACCGCATCGGCACGCTCGTCGGTGACTACGGTTTCGATCTTGATCTTGGGCAGGAAATCGACGACGTACTCGGCGCCGCGATACAGCTCGGTGTGGCCCTTCTGGCGGCCGAAGCCTTTCACTTCGGTCACGGTAATGCCCGACACGCCTGCGTCGGACAAGGCCTCGCGGACCTCGTCGAGCTTGAACGGCCGGATGATGGCGGAGATCAGTTTCATGCGCATGTCCCGATGGTGGATGGGGCCAGCACGCCAGCGCGCGTTGGCATCAGGCAACCAGCGGCCATCACTGTGATGGCCGTGGCTGTTGCACCGGACACGTACAGGGCCGGGACGGCCGTGCCTCTCTCCTTGCACGACCGACGCGGGAGGGAGGGCGGCCCTGGTCGCGTATCCGGTCTTTCTCTTGCCCCTGGATAAGCGGGCCAATGGCCCGCGTTCCAATGCAGCGGACTGACAGTCCGCTCTACAACGGCGGGCCTGCGCCCGCCTTGCGGCTCCCCAGCCGCGAAAACGGAAGCGATGGCGGCGGGTGGGAGGGGGAAGCCCACCGCCATCGCATCCGGTCAGCTGGCGTAGTACAGCTGGTACTCCAGCGGGTGGGTGGCCGCGCGGAACTTGGTCACTTCCTGCATCTTCAGCGCGATGTAGCCGTCGATGAAGTCATCGCTCATCACGCCACCGGCCTTCAGGAACTCGCGGTCCTTGTCCAGCGCTTCCAGCGCCTGGTCCAGCGAGGAGCAGACCTGCGGGATCAGCTTCTCTTCTTCCGGCGGCAGGTCGTACAGGTCCTTGTCGCTCGGTGCGCCCGGGTCGATCTGGTTCTTGATGCCGTCCAGGCCGGCCATCATCAGCGCGGTGAAGGTGAGGTAGCCGGACTGGATCGGGTCCGGGAAGCGCATTTCGATACGGCGCGCCTTCGGGTTGGAGACCCACGGAATGCGGCACGATGCCGAACGGTTGCGGGCCGAATAGGCCAGCATCACCGGCGCTTCGAAGCCCGGCACCAGGCGCTTGTAGCTGTTGGTGCCCGAGTTGGCGAAGGCATTGATGGCCTTGGCGTGCTTGAAGATGCCGCCGATGTACCACAGCGCCAGCTGGCTCAGGCCGCCGTAGCCGTCACCGGAGAACAGGTTGGTGCCGCCCTTGGACAGCGACTGGTGCACGTGCATGCCGCTGCCGTTGTCGCCGACGATCGGCTTGGGCATGAAGGTGACGGTCTTGCCGTTGCGGTGCGCGACGTTCTTGATCACGTACTTCATGCGCAGCAGTTCGTCGGCCTTCTGCACCAGGGTGCTGAACTTGGTGCCGATCTCGCACTGGCCGGCGGTGGCCACTTCGTGGTGCTGCACTTCCACTTCGATGCCGACCTGTTCCAGGGTCTTGCACATCTCGGCGCGCAGGTCGTGCAGGGTGTCGGTCGGCGGAACCGGGAAATAGCCACCCTTCACGCCCGGACGGTAACCGCTGTTGGCGCCGTCGTACTTGGCGCCGCTGTTCCAGGCGGCTTCTTCGGAATCGACCTTGAAGAAAGTGTTGCCCATTTCATTGGCGAAACGGACCGAGTCGAAGATGAAGAATTCCGGCTCCGGGCCGAAGAACGCGGTTTCGGCAATGCCGGAGGACTTCAGGTAGGCCTCGGCGCGCTTGGCGATGCCGCGCGGGCAACGGCCATACGGCTGCATGGTGGCCGGGTCGAGGATGTCGCAGCTGATCACGATGGTCGGATCGGCGTAGAACGGGTCGACGTAGGCGCTGGCGGTATCCGGCAGCAGCACCATGTCCGACTCGTTGATGCCCTTCCAGCCGGCGATCGAGCTGCCATCGAACATCTTGCCTTCTTCGAACAGCGACGGTTCGACGATGCTGACCGGGAAGGTCACGTGCTGCTCGACACCACGCATGTCGACAAAGCGCAGATCGACGAATTCGATCTGGTTGTCCTTGATCAGCTTCTCAACGTTTTCCACGGACATCGGTACGACCTCGGATGGGGATGAATGCCTGCTGAGGTAGAGCAACGACCGTGCCAACTTTTCAGATGCCGCAAGTCATTGATTTCATGAAGGCCGCCCCGTGCGGGTGCAGAACGCGGCGCACCAAACGAGTGCACCGACCACCAGACGCACCCGTTTGGTGCAGCGCGGATCGTCTATCCTCTCGCCCTTCTTCCTTCCGCCGCGCGTGCACGCACCGTCCATGTCCGACCTGCTCTCCGCCCTGCTGCTGGGCATCCTCGAAGGCTTGACCGAGTTCCTGCCGATCTCCAGCACCGGCCACCTGCTCATCGCCCAGCACTGGCTGGGTGCCCGTTCGGACTTCTTCAACATCGTCATCCAGGCCGGCGCCATCGTGGCCGTGGTACTGGTGTTCCGCCAGCGCCTGCTGCAGCTGGCCACCGGCTTCAACCAGCGCGGGAACCGCGAGTACGTGTTCAAGCTGGGCGCGGCGTTCCTGGTCACCGCGGTGGTCGGCCTGGTGGTACGCAAGGCCGGCTGGTCGCTGCCGGAAACGGTCAGCCCGGTGGCCTGGGCGCTGATCATCGGTGGCGTCTGGATGCTGCTGGTGGAGGCCTACACCGCGCGCCTGCCCGACCGCGACCAGGTGACCTGGACGGTGGCGATCGGCGTCGGCCTGGCGCAGGTCGTGGCCGGCGTGTTCCCCGGCACCTCGCGCTCGGCCTCGGCCATCTTCCTGGCCATGCTGCTGGGCCTGAGCCGCCGCGCGGCCGCCGCCGAGTTCGTGTTCCTGGTCGGCATTCCCACCATGTTTGCCGCCAGCGCCTACACCTTCCTGGAAATGGCCAAGGCAGGGCAGCTGGGCAGCGAGGACTGGGCCGACGTGGGCGTGGCCTTCCTTGCCGCGGCCATCACCGGCTTCGTCGTAGTGAAGTGGCTGATGGGCTACATCAAGTCGCACAGGTTCACCGCCTTCGCGATCTACCGCATCGCACTGGGCGCGGCGCTGCTGCTGTGGTTGCCCTCCGGCAGCTGAACAGCGCCGGGGTACGGTAACCCCGTTGCCGACCCCACCCCGTTTCCCCCACGGTTCCCCAAGGAGAATCACCATGAACCGCAAGCTCACCCTGCTCCTCCCGCTGGCCCTGATGGCCGCCTGCAGCCAGACCCCGGCCCCGGCCGGCACCGGCGGCGACGACGTGGCCCCGGCCGCGGCCAAGGCAGCAGACCAGCAGACGCTGGCGCACCTGGATGCGCAGCGCCTGCAGAGCCAGCACTGGCTGCTGCAGCAGGCCACCGGCGCCGACGGCAAGCGCATCGACGCGCTGTTCGCCCGCGAAGACAAGCCGGTCACCCTGGACTTCGCAGATGGCCGCCTGTCGGTCAGCAACACCTGCAACCGCATGGGCGGCGGCTACACCCTGGCCGACGGCAAGCTGACGGTCAGCGCGATGGCCTCGACCATGATGGCCTGCACCGACAAGGCGCTGATGGCGCTGGACGAAGCCGTGTCGAGCCGCCTGCAGGGCGAGCTGAAGGCCGAGCAGGATGCCGATGGCAAGCTGACCCTGACCACCGCCAAGGGCGACGTGCTGGTGTTCAACCCGGAACCGACCGCTGAAACCCGCTACGGCGGCGCCGGCGAAACCGTGTTCCTGGAAGTGGCTGCGAAGACCGAGAAGTGCTCGCACCCGCTGATCCCGGACTACCAGTGCCTGCAGGTGCGCGAAGTGAAGTTCGACGACAAGGGCCTGAAGCAGGGCGAGCCGGGCAAGTTCGAGAACTTCTACGGCAACATCGAGGGTTACACCCACGAAGACGGCGTGCGCAACGTGGTGCGCGTGAAGCGCTACGAGGTGAAGAACCCGCCGGCCGATGCGCCGTCGCAGGCGTACGTGCTGGACATGGTGGTCGAGTCGGCCATCGAGAAGAAATAAAACGATGGAAGGGCGGCCGAGAGGCCGCCCTTCTTCATGGTCGGTAGGGCCGGCCGCTGGCCGGCTGCCCTGCGCGGCACTGCCAACACACGGATGCTGCCGGCCAGCGGCCGACACTACGCGGATGCATCGGGAGATCGGCATGAAGCACGTCCCCGTCCTCATCATTGCTGCGCTGCTGGCCATGTCCGCGAATGTGGCCGCTGCCAGCACGCCCAGCACGCCCAGCACCGATCAGCTTGAAGCGCACCTGTGGCAACTGGTGCGTGCCACCAACGCGCAAGGAAAGCGCATCGACGCGTTGTTCGTCCGCGGTCGCGCGCCCTACACACTGCGCTTCCAGTCCGGTTTCATGAGCGAGTTGAACCTGTGCAACCACGTCAGCAACGAGTACCGGCTGCAGGGCAACCTGCTGATCCTGCGCAACAGCGTGCAGACCACAGCGCTATGCGTCGATCAGAGACTGCCCACGCAGCAGAAGCTCGCCGGAAAGCTGATGCACGGCGAAGGCTCGGCACCGACGCTTGCGCTTGACGACCGCGGCGCGCTGGTGCTGCGCAACGCGAGAGGCGACACCGCAGTGTTCGAACCGGCGGCGCTGCAAGCGGATGGAAGGTAGGGCCGGCCGCGGGCCGGCATCTTCCTGTGTTGCCGCCGTTGCCTGCAGCAGCCGGCCCGCGGCCGGCTCTACCCTGTGTGCTGCTCAGCCCAGCGCCGGGTTCAACGTGTAGGTGCCGTGCAGTGCGGCTTCGGCCAGCACGTGGCCGTGCATGGCGCGGTACGCGTCGGCGGCGGTGAAGCGCTGCGGCAGGTCCAGCGACGCCACGTCCAGCGCGAATACCCGGAAGAAATAGCGGTGCATGCGCTCGTCGTTGAACGGCGGATACGGGCCGTCATAGCCCAGGTAATCACCGGCCATGTCCGGGTTGCCCGCGAACCAGCCGGTGAAGTCGTTCAGGCCCTGGCGGCTGCCGGCCGGGCCGGCGGGTGCGGGCTTGCCCTTCACCACGAAGCCGTCGCTGCAGCTGCCAGCGGCGATCTCCTGCACCGTGGCCGGGATATCGGCCATCACCCAGTGCACGAAATCGCAGCGCGGCTGGTCGCGCGGCACGCTCATGTCGCCGCGGCCAACCGTCTCCGGCACGGTCGGTACGTCCGGGTCCACGCATACCAGCAGGAACGAACGGGTGCCGGCCGGCGCCCCGCTCCAGGCCAGGTGCGGGTTGCGGTCCGGGGCGAAACCGTTGGCGTCGCCCGCGGCGAACTCACGATCGATCGGTGCGCCGTTGGTCAGGCTGTGGCTGGTCAACTGCATCGGACTCTCCTCACTCTTCCGGGTAACCCAGGCGCACCGCAACCGGGGTGAGCTGGGCGAAGGCGGCGCTCATCACGTCGCGGTAGTTGCGCCAGTGGCCGGCCGGCAGGCGCGGGGCTCCCAGCTGTGCCGCCGGCGGCATCGGCCGCTCGAACAGGCGGCCCAGCAGTTCGGCCATCGCCTGCGGATCGTTGCCGATCTGGTCGATGCGCAGCAGCACGTGCGGGTACAGGTCGTCCTCATGCAGCGTGGCGATCTGGGTCAGCGCGCGGGTCAGCCATTCACTGGCTTCGGCCAGCGACGTCATCGCCAGCGGCGCGGCGGCACCGTAGGCCACCCAGTCCAGCAGCATGTCGCGCGGGTCGCGCAGCACCAGCACCAGGCGGCCCTGCGGCAGCTGCGGGCGCAGCGCCCACAGCAGGGCGTTGTCCCACCACAGCAGCCAGTCGATCACGGTGTCGCTCTGCAGGCCACGCGCCGGCAGCTGTTCACGCCAGCGCTGCACCAGCCGCTCCGGCGTCAGCACGCCTGAGGCCAGGTCCTGCAGCGTGTTGTAGTTCTGGAACGCATCATCGGGCGGCGTGTTGGTGTAGCGGTCGCTGCGCAGCACCGGGCTGGCAGCAGCCAGGCCGGTCGCCACCCGCTCAACGCCCGAACCCGGCGGGCCCCAGAGGAAGATCGGCGCGGAGCTGGCATCGCCGTCAATGCTGCCCTTGTCCGGCCAGCTCGGCGGGGACTTGGCCTGTGGCGGCAGTGGCAAGCGCTGCGGCGCCTGGTCAGCCTGCAGCGACAGCCAGGTGCGCAGGGCGTCCTGCGGCTGCCCGGCGCGGTCCTGGATCTCGCCCATCCACGTCCGCAGGTCGGCGCGATGCTCTTCCGGCGCCAGCTCGATCAGCGCCTGCACGCGGGCCACGGCGGCGGCGGGATCGCGCTGCAGCAGGCCTTCGACCAGCCGGGTCTCGCCGCTGACGCGGCCCGGTTCCAGGCTGACGATGCGTTCGGCGATCGCTTCGGCCTGAGCATGTTCGCCGGCCATGTCATGCAGGCGCAGGCGCGCCTCCAGGGCCGGCAGATGCGCGGGCATCGCCGCCATCCAGCGCTCGACCGCGGTCACGGCGCTTTCACTGCCCACCTGCTCGATGGCCAGCCGTGCCAGCCACACATCGTGCAGCTGGTCATCGGTATCCAGTACCGCATCCAGGCGCGCACGTGCTTCATCCTCGCGCCCCAGGCGCTGCCATGACATCAGCAGCAGCTGCAGCACCTGGCGGTCTTCCGGCTGCGTCTCCAGCAGCGGCAGCAGGTAGTCCAGGGCCTGCAGCGGCTGGCCATTGCGCAGCGACAGTTCACCCGCCAGGCGGCGCATCGACGGTACGTCCATCTCCGGCTGCTGCAGGGCCACCTGCATGGCTTCGGCGGCGGCCGGTACGTTGCCCTGGCGCAGTGCCAGCTGCACCACCAGCCCATGCAGCGAGGACAGCGACGGATTGAGTTCCAGCACGCGGCGGAACGACTGCTCTGCAAACGCCAGCATGTCCTTGCCCAGGTAGGCAAAGCCCAGTGCGTACAGCACGCGGGTATCGTCCGGCAGTGCCTTGCTGGCAGCCGACAGCAGCGCCAGTGCACGGTCGGCGTCACCGCGGCGCAGTGCAACCATGCCGTCGATGGTCAGCAGTTCCGGATGATCCGGCTCCACGCGCGCGGCCAGGGTGGAGATGCGCTGCGCTTCGTCGAAGTCATTGCGGCCGATCGCCAGGTGCGCTTGCATCAGATAGGCGGAGAACGAGTTCGGATCGAGGCCGGTGGTGCGCACCAGTGCTTCGTCGGCACCCTCGAACTGGCGCAGTGCCAGCAGCAGGCCGGCATGCTGCAGGTGCAGCTGGGCGTCGTCCGGAGCCAGCCGCAGCGCCTGCTGCAGGGCCTCCATCGCCTCCTCGGCGTTGCCCTGCTGCTGCAGCGCAAGCGCCAGCCAGCGGTGGGCGTTGGCCTGGCCGGGTTCGTCACGGGTCCACGCCTGGGCCAGCTGCACGGCCTGGTCGGCCTGGTTCTGGCGCAACGCTTGGATGATCTGGTCTTGCATGGCAGTCCGGTTCAAGTGCAAACCCGCATTGTAGCGGGCTGCGCGCTGTCGCCGGTTCAGGCCTGCAGGACCCGCTGCAGGCGCTGGGCGACCCAGCGCTCGGAGAAGCCGTCGCCGCGCCAGTTTTCGATGAACCCGCAGTGGCCGCCCCAGCAGGCGGTTTCCAGGCGCGCCTGGCCCGGCAGCTGCCAGTTGCTGAAGGTCGCGTACGGAATCACCGGGTCATCCTGCGCCATCAGGATGTCGGCCGGTACCTGCAGGGACGACAGGCGGTCGCCGGCGATCGAGTAGCCGTCGAAATAGGCCTGCAGCGAACCGAAGCTGGTGTGGCGCTCGACCAGCCAGGCGGTCAGCGCGCGGATGTCCAGCTTCAGCACGCGGTCGTCGCAGTCGCTCAGCTCGGGGAACAGATCGCGCTTGCGGCGCAGCGAGCCGGCCCATTTGCGGCGGAAGTACCAGTCGTACATCGCCGGGCCGTTCTCGATGCTCTCCATCGTCAGCGCCGGGTCCAGCACCGGGCACACCGAGGCGACGCGCAGCAGCGGCACGCCGGCCGCCGGCGCGCGCAGGGCCAGGCGCAGCACGAAGTTGCCACCCAGCGAATAACCGGCGGCCACCAGCGGCAGCTGCGGCCAGCGCTGGGCGATATCGCCCGCGGCGTGCACCACTTCATCGATGAGATTGGAGTGGAAGATGCCGGGGTTCAGGTGATGGGTGTTGCCGTGGTCGCGGAAGTTCAGCCGCACCACGTCGAAGCCCTGCTCGATCATGCGCGCGGCGGCCATGCGCATGTAGCTGGATTCGGCACTGCCTTCCCAGCCATGCAGCAGCAGCGCGATGCCCTTGGGCTCGCGGCCTTCGACATGGCTGTGCCAGCCCTGCAGGCGCACGCCATCACCACCATCGAGGATCAGCTCTTCGCTGACCGCACCGGTGGCCGCCAGCAGCAGCAGGCCGCGCTGCAGGCGCATGCGGCTGGAGCTGAGCATCGACTGCAGGTGCGGATTGCGCAGCCAGCGCGGCGGCTGATAGTCAGCCGCATGCAGCGTCGGCGTACCGGCGTCCAGGACAGGTGGCGGGATCAGGGCCACCGTAGCCTCACCCGGCGCTCATGGCCGCCACGATGCGCGCGCGCGAGGTTTCCGCGATGCGCCGACGGCCTTCCAGGTCCTGTGCACCGATCGGCGCCAGGAAGTGCACTTCGGCACGTCGCGCCGGCTCGCCGAGCAGGCGCAGGAAATTGGCAAAGAAGCTCTCGTTCGGGCCGAACGCGACGATGGTCTGCGCGTCGCCCTTCGCCCCGTACACCAGGGCCACCGGCTGCACCGGCACGCCGGTCTCGACCGCGGCCTGGAAGATGCGGGCGTGGAACGGGCCCACTTCGTGACCGCCGCGGGTCCGCCCTTCCGGGAACACGCCCACGGCCTTGCCCTCGCGCAGGCGGTCGGCCATCACCTGCATCACGCCACCGAGCGATTCGGTGTTGCCACGCTGGTGGAAGATGGTCTGGCCGCGCGCGGCCAGCCATCCCACCAGCGGCCAGCTGGCGATCTCGCGCTTGGCGACGAAGCCCATCATGCGCTGGCTGTGCAGGATGCAGATATCCACCCAGCTGACATGGTTGGCCACGAACAGCACGGCACCGGGCAGCGGCGCGCCGACCTGCACCAGGCGGAAGCCGAAGATCCACATCAGCCCGCCCTGCCACCAGTTGACCACCTTGGCGCCGAAGGTCGCCTCGCCCATGCGCAGTTCGCCCCACGGCGGAAGCATGCCGATCAGGATGAGCGGCAGGAACACGATGATGTGGACCAACAGCAGCGGTACGCGGTACAGGTAACGGCACACACGCGCCACGCCGCCACGGGGGGCCGGAGTGGGGGAAGTCATCCGCGCACGATACCGGAGGGCCGTCATCGCTGCCAGCCGATTTAGGCCATAACCGCCATCGACCGGGGCAATCGGCGGGGAACGCTGGGTTCCGCTGCCGTCAACGAGCCCAGGGGGGCTCAGCCGTGACCGGCAGCCACCACCGCCAGGGTCAGCCGCGAGATGCATACCAGGCGGCCCTGCTCGTCCTCGATGCGGATCTCCCACAGCTGGGTGCTGCGGCCGACGTGCAGCGCGCGGGCGGTGCCGGTGACCGTGCCCGAGCGCACGGCACGCACGTGGTTGGCATTGATCTCCAGGCCCACGCAGACCTGCTTGCCGGTATCCACGCACAGGTTGCCGGCGCTGCTGCCCAGGGTCTCGGCCAGCACCACGGAGGCACCGCCGTGCAGGATGCCGTAGGGCTGGCGGGTGCGCTCATCCACCGGCATGGTGGCCTGCAGCCAGTCCTCGCCGGCGGCACTGAAGACGATGCCCAGGGATTCAATCGCCGTGTTGCGGCTGAGCGCGTTGAGCTGCTCGATGGAAACGGCTTCGCGGAACACCTGGGCCATGCGGGTACCTTCAGAGGATGGGAACGAGACCGGCGCCGAATGCGGTCAGCATGCGCACCAGCAGCCACTTCGGGCCGACGTTGACTTCGGGGAAGTCGCCGACGGCGACGTAGCAGCGATGGAAATCAGGATCCTGCCGCGGCAGCGGCTGCGGGCACTCCGGGCCGGGCTTGAACTCGTAGTCGGTGGCGTAGCGCCAGGGCCAGAAATCAAGGATGGGCAGCGCTTCGGAGGCCTTGCCGACGCTGTAGTTCAGCCCCGACAGCACCGGTGGCTTGGCCCGTGGCGCCACCGTCCAGGAGTTCTGTGGGTGGGTGTCACGCAGGATGCTCTGCGCCAGTTCCTCGGCAAAAACCGGGTCGTCGATGATCACCGCGCCTTCGGTGTTGTAGTTCTCGCTGCGCGGATCGAAGTTGTGGGTGCCGACCACGCCGATGCGGCGGTCGACCACCAGCGACTTGGCGTGCAGGCCCATGCGCGCGCCCTTGCGGGTGACCGGCAACGGCTTGTTGACCGCCTTGCTGCCCAGGAACGACGGCCGCGTCTCGGTGCGCAGCAGGCGCGTTTCCACCTCGCTGCCGGCGGCGCGACGGCGTGCGCGTGCGTTGTCGTAGGCACCATCGCTGTGGCGATTCAACGGGCCCTGCCTGCTGCCGGCATCCGAACCACTGCTGCTGCCACCGCGTGCGTTGCTGCCGGCAGCACTGCCACCGATCAGCGGATTGCGACCGCCCTCGTCTCCCCCCCCGGGCGCAGCGATCGGGTCGGGCAGCAGGTTGCGGTAGTCAACCGGCGCGTCCAGCGGGAACGGCTTGTATTCGAAGATGTTGAAGCCCAGTTCGCGCATGTTGCGCCGCTTGTACTTGTACGACAACGCATACACGATCGGGTTGTCGGTCGCCGCCAGGCTGTTGCTGGACACCACCACGCGCGGTGGCTGCGGGCGCTTGCGCAGTTCACGGAACAGCTTCTGCGCCGGCTTGGACAGCACCAGGTACGGCGTCTGCAGGATCACTTCCTTCTGCGCACTGGCGATCAGCGCATCCAGCTGGGGCTCGGTCACATGCTGGCCGGCCAGCGGTGCATCGGCCTTCTCGCGGCGATGCTTGCGTGGCAGGTCGGCCACGTAGCGCACCGAAGCCACCGGTAGCGCGGTATCGACGAAGGAACGGGTGACGAACTCGGTGTCGTTGGCTTCGGCACTGACCCGCTGTACCCGTTCCGGGCGGCGGAAGCTGGCCGGCGGCAGCGTTGGCACGCCCTCGCGCAGCAACGTGCGGCCCACGTCGTTGAGGCGCTCGGCCGGCACGCTGCGGTGTGCGCGCCAGAACGCGTCGAAGTTGGCCGCCATCGCACGTGCTTCCGGGCCGGCGATGAGTACATCGCGGTCGCGGAAGTTGTACTCGCGGTCCCAGTCGTAATAGTCGTCCTGGTAGTTGCGGCCACCGACCACGCCGATCGCATCGTCGATCACCAGCAGCTTGTTGTGCATGCGCTGGTTGAACCGGCGGAAGCAGCACAGCACGCTGCCGGCATAGTCGAAGTAGTTCAGCCGGGCCTTGCCGAAGGTCGGGTTGTAGACCCGCAGCTGGAAGTTCTGGTGGGCGCCGGACAGGGCGCCGAGGATCTGCAGGTCGGAGATCGCCGAGAGCTGGTCGATCAGCAGCCGCACCTTCACCCCGCGCCGCGATGCGGCCAGCAGTTCGTCGATGACCAGACGGGCGCTGTCGTCCTTGTCGAAGATGTAGGTCTGCAGGTCGATGCTGCGGGTGGCGCTGCGCAGCAGGTTCAGGCGTGCGACCAGGGCGCCCTCGCCCTCATCGAGCAGGGTGGCGTAGTGGCGCGGTCGTTCCGGGGTGGATTCGGTGAACGCCCGGCCGGCCAGCGCCCGCAGCGGCGAATCCTGTGCACAGCGGTCTGCACGCTGGCAGTCGACCACGGTCGAACGTGCCTGCACGGCGATCGCCTCGGCGCGGTCGCGCTCGGCATTCGACAGCGATGCACAACCGCTGCCCAGCAACACGGTTGCCAGCGCCAGTACACGCAGCAGGAGGTTCACGGTTTCGGCGCCTCGCTCAGGCGCGCACGCAGTACGAAAGTCACTCGGTCACTCAAGGCAAGCTGCCAGCTGTCCATGCCATACCGGCCTCGCTGCACGGTACCGCGGCTGACGACGTCGCAATCATAGCCGGGTCGGGCGCACTCCGCCTTCTCGACCTTCAGTGTCTCGGGGTGGCTGATCCCGCGCAGGGTCAGCCGGCCGTTGATGTCGCCACCGCTCTCCACGGTTTCCGGCCAGTACGGCAGCGAGTCGAACTCGACCACCGGATGGCGGCCGGCATCAAAGAACTCCTCGCCGCGCATCCACCCGGTATAGCGCGCCTTGCCGGGGATCTCGACCGAGCGCGTGAACATCTTCAGGTGCACCTGGTGGCGGCCGTCGGAGAGGATCTCGATGCGTCCTTCGAAGTGCGGGAACAGGCCTTCGATACGCTGCCCGAAACGGGTGCGCACCTCGAAGCCGATCTGCGAACGCTGGGTATCCAGGCGCATTACCCGGTGCGCTTCGGCGACCACCGGTGGCAGGGTGGTCGGCGTGGGCACGGCCGCCCAGGCCGGGCCGAGTGCCAGCAGCGCGGGCAGCAGATAGCGGCTGCGCCGCGCCAGGCTCATCGGATCACGGCCACCAGAATGCGTTCAGGCTGGCCACGCCTGGCTCGATCGAGGCCTCGCGCGGGAAGCCGAGCACGGCGATGCCGGCCGGCGGCATGCCGCGGTAGTCGCTGCTGGTGCCCTCGGTCATCAACGCCACCAGCCGCTCCAGGCCCGGGTTGTGGCCGACGATCAGCACCCGGTCGAGATCACGGCGGTCGTCCACCAATGCCGCCAGGGTGCCGGGGGTGGCTTCGTAGATGCGGTCTTCCAGGCGCTTTTCCACGTAACCGATGGTGCCGAGCACGGCTTCCAGCGTTTCGCGGGTACGCCGCGCCGGTGAGCACAGCACGCAGTCCGGCAGCAGGTTGTTCTCCTTCAGCCACTTGCCGGCGGCTTCGGCTTCGGCGAGCCCCACCGGCGACAACGGCCGGTCGAGGTCGGCCTGGCCGGGGGTAGCCGGTTCGGCATGGGCATGGCGCAGCAGGATCAGTTCACGCATCGCGGGTTTCCATGAAGAAGAGGATGCAGCAGGAAGAGTGACGCAGGCATCAAAGCTTGAGCCAGGACAGCAGCGGCTCCCAGTCGGCCTGATGCTCCCGCACCTGGGCCGAGCGGTAGTCGAACAGGCTGCGGCCGAGGCCGGTCATGACCACGTAGCTCTGGCTGTCACGCAGCTGCGCGACCACCGGGTACGGCCATTCGGCCAGCATCTGCAACGCCTGCTGCGAGGTCTGGGTCCAGGGCTTGGTGCGGTTGAGGACCAGCCCCACCGGCAGCTTGCGGCTGTGCACCCGCGGGTTCTGGGCCAGGCTGTTGAGGAAGCCGACGATGGCTTCGATGTCGAGCGCCGAGGGCAGCACCGGCACCACCACCGCGTCGGCAGCGTCAAGAAAATGGGGGATATCGTCGGCCAACGCACCCGCCGGTGCATCGATGATGACGGTTTCGGTGCCATCGGGCAGCTTCTGCGCCCACTGCTTCTTCCGATACACATCAATGGGGAGCACCGCGCTTTCCAGCCCGGCCCGCCGTTGCGCCCAGCGGGTGCTGGAGCCCTGAGGGTCGGCGTCGGCGATCACCGTGGCCCTGCCCTGCAATGCCGCGTACGCGGCCAGGTGGGTGGCGACGGTGGTCTTGCCCACCCCGCCCTTGGAACCGGCCACCAGGATCGTCTTCATGCCAGCCTCGCTTCCGGGTACGTGCCCCGAGCGTACACCGGCGGTGGTGACGGGAGGTAGCACCGCGCTGAACCTGCGGCCATCGCCTTTGCTATCGTGGCGCCCCCGAAGGATCGAACCGGCATGAGCGAGCTGCAGGACCTGAGCGCACTGATCCGCGCCAACACCCCCCTGATCGTGATCGAGACCCAGGACGAGGGTCGCATCGTCGACCTGTTCCGGCAGACGCTGATGCACGTCTGGCGGGCGCTGCACCGGTGGTCGATCACCGAGGGCCTGCGTCGCATCGACCTGGACAGCGAAGATCCGCCGGCCGGGCCACCCGACGCCAGCGCGGCCCTGCAGATGATCCGCCAGGCCGGGCAGCGCGGGGTCTACCTGCTGCTCGATTTCCACCCCTACCTGGGCTATGCCAGCCACCAGCGCGCCCTGCGCGACCTGATCCAGCGCCGCCACAGCGAACCGCACGTGCTGGTGCTGATCGGCGCCAAGGTCGAACTGCCGGCCGAGCTGGAAGCGCTGGCGGTACGCTTCAACCCGCGCCTGCCCGATGCCAACGCCCTGCTGAAGATGCTGCGCGAGGAGGCCGATGCCTACGCCCGCGAACACGGCGGCCGCCGCGTCGAAGTCGAAAGCGAGGCGGTGAAGAAAATCCTGAAGAACCTGCAGGGCCTGAGCCTGGTGGATGCCCGGCGCATCGCCCGGCAGCTGATCTACGCCGACGGCGCGCTGCGCGACGACGACCTGCCGCAGCTGGCACGGCTGAAGTTCGAGCTGCTCAACCGCAGCGGCCACCTGTTCTTCGAGCATGACAGCGCGCGGTTCGGCGACGTGGCCGGCGCCAACCGGCTCAAGCGCTGGATCAACCAGCGGCGTGTGGCGTTCATCGCTGGCTCGGCACCGGCCGGGCTGGACCCACCGCGCGGCATGCTGCTGCTGGGCGTGCAGGGTTGCGGCAAGTCGATGCTGGCTAAGGCCACCGCCGCCGGTTTCGGCGTACCGCTGCTGCGCCTGGACGTGGGCGCGCTGTACAACAAGTACCACGGCGAGACCGAGGCCAACCTGCGCCAGGCCTTGGCCTCGGCCGAGCAGCTGGCGCCCTGCGTGCTGTGGATGGATGAAATCGAGAAGGGCCTGGCCAGCGGTGGCGAGGACGGTGGCGTGTCACGCCGCGTGCTGGGCCATCTGCTGACCTGGATGGCCGAGCGCAAGGCACCGGTGTTCATCGTGGCGACTGCCAACCAGGTGCACGAGCTGCCTGCCGAGCTGCTGCGCAAGGGCCGCTTCGACGAGATCTTCTTCGTTGACCTGCCTTCGCCGGAGGTGCGCGTGGAACTGCTGCGACTGCATCTGGGTCGGCGCCAGCTCAATGCCGACGACTTCGCGCTGCCAGCGCTGGCGGCCGCGGCGAATGGTTTCTCAGGTGCGGAGATCGAGCAGGCGATCGTGGCCGGGCTGTATGCGGCGCACGCCGAAGGGCGGCCGCTGGATACCGAGCTGCTGATGAACGAGATCCGTGCGACGCGGCCGCTGTCGGTGCTGATGGCCGAGCAGGTCGAGGCACTGCGGGCATGGGCGTCGGGGCGGACGGTTTCCGCGGACGATTGAGGTTTCCAGCGAACGGCGCAGCCCCTCGTGGCTGGTCGCTGAAAGCAACAGCCGCAGTTGGCCGGGCGGGTAGGCCGCGCAGGGGACGCTGCAAGTACGTCCCTGTAAGCTCGGTCGCCGCATCCATGCGGCTCACGCCCCTGCGCAGCCTACCCACCCGGCCCCTGACAGTTTCCGGGGGCGATCAGCCACGTAGAAGAAAGAAGAAGAGCAAAAGCGCTTGGCTGGCTGCTTTTTGTAGAGCCGAGCCCACGCTCGGCTGCGCTTCGATCAGATATCGAATACTCGATTCCGATGCAGATTCATCCACGCATGGCGTGGATCTACCGTGTCGACCAAGGTCGACACCTACCAACAGCAGCGTTGAACCGTCAGAGGTGGGGCGGTGTGGGTTGGCAGGACCGTTGGCGCCATGGATGGCGCCATCGAGCCCCCAGGGACGGGTTTACGGCGTGTCCTGCCAACCCACACCGCCCCGCCATCCCGCGGATTGCCCGCTGTTGCTGTTGCTTCGGCTGTTGCTTCGGCTGTTGCTTCAGCTGTTGCCTCTGCGGGTGCCGGGTGCAACCCGGCCGAACCTCCTCCCTCAGGGCCAGGCAGGCGGTGCGGCCGCCCAGGCCTGCTGCACTTCGGCCAACGACGCGCGCTCATCCTCGCGCCACTGCGGCAGCAGCTGCGCGTAATTGGCACTGGTGCTCCATTGCGACGGCTCGGTACGCACTGCTGCGGCATACCACTGCACGGCCTCCTGTTTCTGCCCCATCCGCCATAGGGCCAGCGCGTACGTGGGTGGCACCCAGCTGGGCTTGCTGCGCGCATTGCCGGCCGACGACAACCATTGCTCCAGCGCCGCCTCCGGCTTGCCCTGGCGCAGCAGGTCCCAGCCATAGTTCCAACGCACGCTGCGGCCCGCGCTGCTCTGTGCCGGCGCCTCCTTCAGGGCCTCGCCATACAGCTGGTCGGCCAGCTCGGCACGGCCCTGGGTGCTGGCCACCGAAGCCAGCTGCACGGTGGCTTCCACCGCGCGCCGGCCGCGCTCGCGCAACCTCACCAGCTGGGTGACCAGCTCATCGCCCTCGCCCTGCATCGCCACCATCGGTGCCGCCGCCAGGTCGCTGTCAAAGTAGAACTCCTGTGGTGCCGGCATGGCCGGCGCGGCCCACGCCGTGGCCGCTCCCGAGGCCAGCAGCACGCTGGCCAGGATCTTTCCTGGAACTGACATCCCTTCTCCCCAGGCTGCACAACCGCAGCCTCCCTCTCTCGCCCCGATCCTAACCCCAGCAGCGGCGCGGGCGCGAGTGCCGGGCCCACCACGGCCCCGCTGCTACAATTCGCGCCTTTCCCGCCGCGTGCCCGCACGCGGCCGGTGCCAGCCGATCCTACCGGGCCAGCCATGACCAGTACCGCGCAACTCACTTCGCCCTCCTCCGCCGACCTGCTCGACCGTGATTACACGCTCGACCACAAGTACACCCGCAACGAGGGGCGGATCTACCTGAGTGGCGTGCAGGCGCTGGTGCGGCTGCCGCTGATGCAGCGCCTGCGCGATGCCGCCGAAGGCATCGACAGCGCCGGCTTCGTCAGTGGCTACCGTGGCAGCCCGCTGGGTGGCTTCGACCTGGAACTGTGGCGCGCGCGCAAGCATCTGGAAGCGGCCAAGGTGAAGTTCACCCCCGGCCTGAACGAGGACCTGGGCGCCACCATGGTATGGGGCACCCAGCAGACCAACCTGTTCCCCGGCGCCAACGTGCAGGGCGTGTTCGGCATGTGGTACGGCAAGGGACCGGGCGTGGACCGCTGCGGCGACGTGTTCAAGCATGCCAATGCGGCCGGCACCTCGCGCTATGGTGGCGTGCTGGCACTGGCCGCCGATGACCATGCCTGCCGCAGTTCGACCCTGCCGCATGGCAGCGAGGACGAGTTCGTCAGCGCGATGATGCCGGTGCTGAACCCGGCCGGCGTGCAGGACATCCTCGACATGGGCCTGCTGGGCTGGGCGATGAGCCGCTATACCGGCCGCTGGGTCGGCTTCAAGACGATCGCCGAGACGGTGGAATCGTCGGCGTCGGTGCAGGTCGATCCGATGGCGCGCCGCATCGTGCTGCCGGAAGACTTCGAGATGCCGTCGGGTGGCCTCAACATCCGCTGGCCGGACCCGCCGCTGGACCAGGAAATGCGCCTGCACCGCTATGCGGTGAAGGCCACGCAGGCCTTTGCCCGCGCCAACGGCATCGACAAGGTGGTGATGGATGCGCCGCGCGCGCGGCTGGGCATCGTCACCACCGGCAAGAGCTACCTGGACGTGCTGCAGGCGCTGGAGTACCTGGGCCTGGACGAAGCCGCGTGCGCCGACATCGGCATCCGCGTGTACAAGGTCGGCATGACCTGGCCGCTGGAACCGCAGGGCATCGCGCGCTTCGCGCAGGGCCTGGAAGACATCATCGTGGTGGAGGAGAAGCGTGCCTTCATCGAGCGCCAGATGAAGGAACAGTTCTTCAACTGGCCGGCCAGCTGGGGCCAGCGCCCGTCCATCGTCGGCAAGTACGACGAGAGTGGCGAATGGATCCTGCCGTCCACCGGCGAACTGACCCCGGCCACCATCGCCGGCGTGATCGGCCGCCGCATCCAGAAGTTCTTCAACAACGAATCCATTGAACAACGCCTGCAGTGGATGCAGCAGAAGGAAGCCGAGCTTGCGTTGCCGCGCGCCAGCTTCCCGCGCGTGCCGCACTACTGCTCGGGCTGCCCGCACAACACCTCCACCCAGGTGCCGGAAGGCTCGCGGGCACTGGCCGGCATCGGTTGCCATTACATGGTGACCTGGATGGACCGCAGCACCGACACCTTCACCCACATGGGCGGCGAAGGCGTGACCTGGGCCGGGCAGGCGCCGTTCACCGATACCCCGCACGTGTTCCAGAACCTGGGCGACGGCACCTATTTCCACAGCGGCTCGCTGGCGATCCGCCAGGCGGTCGCGGCCGGCGTCAACATCACCTACAAGGTCCTCTACAACGACGCGGTGGCGATGACCGGCGGCCAGCCGGTGGACGGCCCGCTGAGCGTGCCCGACATCGCACGGCAGATGCGCGCCGAAGGCATCCACACCATCGTGGTGCTGTCGGACAACATCGGCAAGTGGACCGGCCAGCGCGAGCACTTCCCCAGCGACGTGGAGTTCCACGACCGCAGCGAACTGGAGGAGGTGCAGAAGCGCCTGCGCGAAGTGAAGGGTGTTTCGATCCTGATCTACGAACAGACCTGCGCCACCGAGAAGCGTCGCCGCCGCAAGCGCGGCAAGCTGGAAGATCCGCAGAAGCGGGTGCTGATCAATTCGCTGGTCTGCGAGGGTTGCGGCGACTGCGGCAAGAAGAGCTTCTGCGTGTCGGTGCTGCCGAAGGAAACCGAGTTCGGGCGCAAGCGCGAGATCGACCAGTCCAACTGCAACAAGGACTATTCGTGCGTGAACGGCTTCTGCCCGAGCTTCGTCACCGTACACGGTGGCCAGCCGCGCAAGGGCAGCAAGCGCGATGCCTCCACGCTGCTGGACAATCTGCCGGCACCAGCCATCCGCGGCACGCTGGAACAACCCTGGAACATCCTGATTACCGGCGTCGGCGGTACCGGCGTGGTGACCATCGGTGCACTGCTGGGCATGGCCGGCCACCTGGAAGGCAAGGGCGCGACCGTGCTCGACCAGACCGGCCTGGCGCAGAAGGGTGGCGCGGTGACCACGCACATCCGCATCGCACGCCGCCCGGATGACATCCACGCCGTGCGCATCGCCGCCGGTGAAGCCGACCTGGTGCTGGGCTGCGACATGGTGGTGGTCAACGACTACTGGGCGCTTTCGAAGGTGCGCGCCGGCCGTTCGCAGGTGGTGCTGAACACCTACGAAGCGATGCCGGGCACGTTCACCACCCGTCCGGACATGCAGTTCCCCGCCGCCGACATCATCGCCGGTGTGCGCGTAGCCCTGGGCGGCCAGGAGCCGCTGCTGCTCGATGCCACCCAGCTGGCCACCGCGCTGCTGGGCGATGCCATCGCCGCCAACCTGTTCATCCTCGGCTACGCCTGGCAGCAGGGCCTGGTGCCGCTGTCGTTCGAGTCGCTGATGCGCGCCATCGAACTCAATGGCGCCGCCGTGGCGATGAACCAGCAGGCCTTCGCCTGGGGCCGCCTGGCGGTGGTCGACCCGCAGGCCGTACAGCAGGCCGCCGGCCTGGTGCACAACCGCCACACCGATACCGAGTCCACCCCCGGCCCGCTGCACCCGCTGCCGCCGGGCGAGTGGGAAGGCAATGAATGGGGTGCGACCGCGGCACCGCGCAACACCGGCGACGAACGCGAGCTGCGTGGCCTGCCCTCGCACGGTGGCGACGTGGCATTCCTGCCGCTGGACGACGCACGCCTGTCGCGTTCGCTGGACGAAATGATCGAGCGTCGCGCCGCCTTCCTGGTCGATTACCAGGACGCTGCCTATGCCAAGCGCTACCGTGATCTGGTGGCACGCGTGCGCGCCACCGAGGCCGAGCGCATCGGCGGTTCCACTGCGCTGACCGAGACCGTCGCCCGCTACCTGTTCAAGCTGATGGCCTACAAGGACGAGTACGAAGTGGCCCGCCTGTACACCAGCGGTGACTTCCAGCGCCGCCTGCAGCAGCAGTTCGAGGGCGATTACCAGTTGCGCTTCCACCTGGCGCCGCCGCTGTTCGCGAAGAAGGACGAGCAGGGCCGGTTGCTGAAGAAGGAATACGGCCCGTGGATGTTCAAGGCCTTCGGCCTGCTGGCCAAGCTGAAGTTCCTGCGTGGCGGCCGCCTGGATGTATTCGGCCGTACTGAAGAGCGGCGCATGGAGCGCCAGCTGATCGCCGATTACGAAGCGACCGTGCAGCTGCTGCTGGATGGCCTGGAGGACGGCCGCCTGGCCCTGGCGGTGGAGATCGCCAGCGTGCCCGAGCACATCCGCGGCTTCGGCCACGTCAAGGAAGCGCACTACGAACAGGCCAAGGCGCGCGAGGCTGCCCTGCTGGCGCAGTGGCGAAACCCGAAGGCGCTGCATATCGTGCAGGTGGCTTGACGCGGCGCTGCGTCATGGAAAGGCAACCTATAGGTTGCATAGCGATATAGCAATCGATAGGTTGCCTCCTCAGCGAGAAAGCGATAGGTTGCTTGTCGTAAAGCAACCTATCCTTTGCGTACGCGTTGGCGTACGGTCATCTTTCCTTGAGGACTGCCGGTATGGACAGGCCGCTGCACACAGTGAGGACAGCCCAACAACTTGCGCCCCTGATGCGTGCTTTCCGGCGCCAGGCGGGCCTGAGCCAGGCTCAGCTGGCGGAGCGACTCGGGATCAGCCGCCAGGCAGTGGGCGCGCTGGAACGCGACCCTGCATCGGCAAGTTTTGAACGCCTGATGCGGATCTGGGCGGTGCTGGGTCTGGAGGTCAGCCTCCAGCAACGAAGTCCCCAGGAGAACACGTCGTCATTGGAGTGGTGAGCCATGGGTACGCTGCAGGTCTGGATGAATGGTGTGGAAGTCGCACTTTGGGATGATGTCCGGAACGGGTCATCCCGGTTGTCGTATGTCAGCCAGTGGATCAGCTCGCCCCAGTCCCGACCGTTGTCGCTCTCTCTACCCCTGCTCCCAGATGGCGAGAGCCATCGGGGCAACGTCGTCAACGACTACTTCGATAACCTTCTTCCCGATAACGTCGCCATACGCAACCGGATCCGCGACCGGTTCGCCACGCGCGGCAGCGATACGTTCGATCTTCTTGAAGCCATTGGACGGGATTGTGTCGGCGCAGTGCAGCTGTTGCCGCCAGCGCGTCCACCCGAAGACATCCAGCAGATCACGTGCGAGGTGTTGGACGAAGCAGGTGTCGCTACGATCCTGCGTCAGGTGACGACAGGGAACCTGCCTGGCGCACCCAGCCGTGATGATGCATTCCGCATTTCCATCGCCGGTGCGCAGGAAAAGACCGGTCTTCTGCTGCATGCTGGCAAATGGTGCATTCCTACCGGCAACACACCATCCACTCACATCTTCAAGCTGCCGCTTGGCATTGTTGGCAACATGCGGGCAGACATGCATCAGTCCGTGGAGAATGAATGGCTGTGCATGCATCTGCTTTCCGCCTTTGATATCCCCGTGGCCGAGACGCAGATGGGCCGCTTCAACGACCAACGTGCTCTCATTGTCGAGCGGTTTGACCGTCGCCTGTCTGCCGACCGCCGGTGGTGGCTGCGACTGCCACAGGAAGACATGTGTCAGGTCTTTGGTCTGCCGGCTGCCAGAAAGTATGAATCCGATGGCGGCCCCGGTATCGTTCCGATCATGGATCTGCTTCGACAGTCCGAACACCCCGAGGATCGCGCGATCTTCTTCAAGACGCAGATTCTTTTCTGGATGCTGGCCGCAACCGACGGCCATGCCAAGAATTTCAGTGTTCACCTGGAAGCCGGTGGACGCTTCCGCCTGACGCCCGTCTACGACGTGCTGTCGGTATATCCCATCCTCGGCAGGGGACCCAATCAACTCGATCCACGAAACGCACAGCTCGCCATGGCCGTACATGGCAAGAACCGCCACCGGAAACTGCACCTTGTGCGACGGCGGCACTGGAATGAAACCGCGCGCGCCTGCGGCGTTGCCGATGGTGCAGAACCATGGATCAAGACATTGATCGCGGCCGTCGAGCCCGCCATCCAGCAGGTCACCCGTCAGCTCCCGGATGACTTCCCCTCAAACGTGTCCGAACCGATTTTCAACGGACTTCGTGCTGCGGCAGCACGCCTTTCCAGCATGGCCCCCGAGGCTTGATCACCCCAACCGCCACAGCAGGAGGCGGTTGTTGGCCGGCATCACCACGTCGCGCAGGCGGGTGAAGCCGTTGTCCTCGGCCAGCGCCTGCACGGCTTCCACATCGCGTATGCCGCTGCGCGGGTCACGTGCCTTCAGCCACGCATCGAACTGCGCGTTGCTGTCGCTGGTGTAGCGGCCGCCGTAGTTGAACGGGCCGTAGACCGCCAGCAGCGCACCGTGGCGCAGCAGCGGCGGCAGCGCGGCAAACAACGCCTGCACGTGCTCCCAGCCCATGATGTGCAGGGTATTGGCAGTGAACGCCGCATCGAACGTGCTGCCCTGTGGCAGGCTGAGCCCGGGCGCCGGTGGCAGTTCCACCTGCAGCGCCGCCGGCGGCAGCAGGTTCAGCAGCGCCGCCTCGGCGCGCCAGGCCTCGATGCCGGGCAGATGGTCCGGGTGATCGCTGGGCTGCCAACGCAGCCACGGCCAGCGCTCGGCGAAGAAGGCCGCATGCTGGCCGGTGCCACTGCCGATCTCCAGCACCCGATGGCGGTCGCCCATCCACGGGTCGAGTGCGGTGGCGATGGGTTCGCGGTTGCGCTCGCAGGCTTCTGAATACGGCTTGCTCGACATCAGGACGGGGTCCGGGCGGGGTCGACCCCATTGTGCACGAGGGGGTGTTGCTCGGCAGGGCTTGCAGCCCTGCACCCGCAGGAGCCGGAGCCGGAGCCAGAGCAACGTCAAAAGCGGGCTTTCCGTGGGATGGCGGGGTGGGTCCGATTGAGGGGGACGCTGCAAGTACGTCCATGTAAGCTCGGTCGCCGCATCCATGCGGCTCACGCCCCCTCAACCGGACCCACCCGCCTTCGACAGTTGGCCGCGATCTGTCGGAAACACTCTTGGGGTCAGATCCGTTTTCCGCAGGAAAACGGATCTGACCCCGAATTTCATTCGATATCTGACAGATGTGCCGACCAACGGTCGGCACCCACCAACAGCCACCGGCCAGCTGTCAGAGGTGGGGCGGTGTGGGTGGGCAGGACCGTTGGCGCCATGGATGGCGCCATCGAGCCCCCAGGGACGGGTTTACGGCGTGTCCTGCCCACCCACACCGCCCCGCCATCCCTCAGCAAGTCCGCTGTTGCTGTTGCTGTTGCTCCGGCTCTGAGCAGGTGCAGGGCGCAGCCCTGCCGAAACACCCCCAACCATGACTGCAGTCACTTGTCCCCACGCCCCGCGCTGGCGAAAGTCGAGGAGTTGACGTGATCGGTCCGGCCCATTGCCAACCGCACGCAAGCGAGAGAGAGAAACGCTGTGCAACGACGTGAGTTCCTGGCTTTTTCCGGTCTGGGCCTGGCGGGCCTGCTGCTGCCGCATTCCCGTGCCATCGCCGCCGAGCAGCTGCTCGCCCCGGTCGATACCGCCCAGCGCAGGCGCCTGGCGGACGTGGCGCTGGCCGCCGCACGCACCGCCAAGGCCAGCTACTGCGATGTCCGCATCGGCCGCTATCTCAACCAGTCGGTCATCACCCGCGAACACCAGGTCGGCAATGTGACCAACCGCGAGTCGTCCGGCGTGGGCGTGCGCGTGATCGTCAACGGCGCCTGGGGCTTCGCCGCCACCCATCAGCAGACCGAGGCCGCCGTGCGCGCCGCAGTCGAGCAGGCGGCCGCGATCGCACGCGCCAACGCCAGCATCCAGACCCGGCCGGTGCAGCTGGCGCCGACGCCGTCGGTCGGCGAGGTGCGCTGGCAGACCCCGATCCGCAGGAACGCAATGGCGGTGCCGATCCAGGACAAGGTCGAACTGCTTCTGGCGCTCAACGCCGCCGCGCTGAATGCGGGTGCCGACTACATCAATTCCACCCTGTTCCTGGTCAACGAACAGAAGTACTTCGCCTCCAGCGACGGCTCGTTCATCGACCAGGACATCCACCGCATCTGGCTGCCGTTCACCGCCACCGCCATCGACAAGGCCAGCGGCAGGTTCCGTACCCGCGCTGGCCTGTCCTCGCCGATGGGCATGGGCTACGAGTTCCTCGATGGCGATGCGAGTGGCAAGGTGCAGCTGCCCGGCGGCATCACCGCCTACCGCGATTCCTACGACCCGGTCGAGGACGCCATCGCGGCCGCCCGCCACGCGCGCGAGAAGCTGAAGGCGCCGTCGGTAAAGCCCGGCAAGTACGACCTGGTGCTGGACCCGTCCAACCTGTTCCTGACCATCCACGAGAACGTCGGCCACCCGCTGGAGCTGGACCGCGTGCTCGGCTACGAAGCCAACTACGCCGGCACCAGCTTCGCCACCCTGGACAAGCGCGATGCGGGTTTCCGCTGGGGCAGCGACATCGTCACCTTCTTCGCCGACAAGACCCAGCCGGGCAGCCTCGGCGCCGTCGGCTACGACGATGAAGGGGTGAAGACGCAGCGTTGGGACCTGGTGCGCGACGGCATCCTGGTTGACTACCAGGCCACCCGCGACGAGGCCCATATCCTCGGCCGCGATGCATCGCATGGCTGCAGCTATGCCGATTCCTGGTCCAGCGTGCAGTTCCAGCGCATGGCCAATGTCTCACTGGCACCGGGCAAGCAGCCGCTCAGCGCCGAGGACATGATCAAGGACGTGGAGAACGGCATCTGGATCCACGGCCGCGGTTCGTATTCGATCGACCAGCAGCGCTACAACGCGCAGTTCGGCGGCCAGCTGTACTACCAGATCAAGGACGGAAAGATCGCCGGCATGGTCGAGGATGCGGCCTACCAGATCCGAACGCCGGAATTCTGGAATGCCTGCACCGCCATCTGCGATGAACGCGACTTCCGCCTGGGCGGTTCGTTCTTCGACGGCAAGGGCCAGCCCGGCCAGGTCTCGGCGGTCTCGCACGGTTCGTCCACCACCCGCTTCAACGGCATCAACATCATCAACACCGCGCGCAGTCTCGGCGCTTGAGCCACCCATCCTTCGACATGGAGAGCAGCCTTGCAAAGACGTGACTTCCTGGCCCTGACCGGGCTTACCGCGGGCGGGCTGATCGTGCCCTCCTTCTTCGGCAAGGTGATCGCCGCCGAACAGCTGCAGAGCTCGCTGGACCTGGGGCTGAAGAAGCGCCTGGCCGATGCGGCGCTGGCCGCCGCCCGCCAGGCCGGTGCCACCTACTGCGACGTGCGCATCGGCCGCTACCTGCGGCAGTTCGTGATCACCCGCGAGGACAAGGTGCAGAACGTGGTGAACACCGAGTCCACCGGCGTGGGCATCCGCGTGATCGTCAACGGTGCCTGGGGCTTTGCCGCCACCAATGCGCTGGGTACGGCCGATGTGGCCAAGGCCGCGCAGCAGGCGGCGGCGATCGCCAAGGCCAACGCCGGCGTGCAGACCGCGCCGGTGCAGCTGGCCAAGGCGCCGGGCGTCGGTGAGGTGAGTTGGCGCACGCCGATCCGCAAGAACGCGATGGAGGTGCCGATCAAGGACAAGGTCGGCCTGCTGCTGGACGTCAACGCTGCGGCGATGGGTGCCGGTGCCAGTTTCGTCAATTCGATGCTGTTCCTGGTCAACGAGCAGAAGTACTTCGCCTCCACGGACGGTTCCTACATCGACCAGGACGTGCACCGTATCTGGGCGCCGATGACGGTCACCGCCATCGACAAGTCCAGCGGCAAGTTCCGCACCCGTTCGGGCCTGTCCTCGCCGATGGGCCTGGGCTACGAGTACCTGGATGGCGCCGCCGCAGGCAAGGTGGTCGGCCCCAATGGCGTGGTCAACTACAGTTCTTCCTACGACATGAAGGAAGACGCCATCGCCGCTGCCAGGCAGGCGCAGGAAAAGCTGAAGGCACCGTCGGTGAAGCCGGGCAAGTACGACCTGGTGCTCGACCCGTCGCATACCTGGCTGACCATCCACGAATCGATCGGTCACCCGCTGGAGCTGGACCGCGTGCTTGGCTACGAGGCCAACTACGCCGGCACCAGCTTCGCCACCCTGGACAAGCGCGAACAGCATTTCCAGTACGGCAGCGAACTGGTCAACATCTTCGCCGACAAGACCCAGCCGGGCAGCCTCGGCGCGGTGGCGTACGACGATGAAGGCGTGAAGTGCAAGCGCTGGGACCTGATCAGCAACGGCAAGCTGGTGGACTACCAGACCATCCGCGACCAGGCCCACATCCTCGGCAAGACCGAGTCCGACGGCTGCTGCTATGCCGACTCGTGGTCCAGCGTGCAGTTCCAGCGCATGGCCAACGTGTCGATGGCACCGGGCAAGAAGCCATTGAGCGTGCCGGACCTGATCAAGGACGTGGAGAACGGCATCTACATCATCGGTGATGGTTCGTTCTCGATCGACCAGCAGCGCTACAACGCGCAGTTCGGCGGCCAGCTGTTCTACGAGATCAAGAACGGCCAGATCACCCGCATGCTGGAAGACGTGGCCTACCAGATCCGCACGCCGGAGTTCTGGAACGCCTGCACCGCCGTGGCCGACGAGCGTGACTACCGCCTGGGCGGTTCGTTCTTCGACGGCAAGGGCCAGCCGGGCCAGGTCTCGGCGGTCTCGCACGGTTCGTCCACCGCGCGCTTCAACGGCATCAACGTCATCAACACCGCACGCAGCCTCGGCTGATCGGTCAGGAGCCCTTACACCATGAGTATCTTCACCGAAGCCCAGGCCAAGGCCATCCTCGACAAGGTCATCGCCCTGTCCAAGGCCGACGAATGCACCGCCGTGCTGGCCGGCGCGATCGACGGCAACATCCGTTTCGCACTGAACAATGTCTCCACCAGCGGCATCGTCGACAACACCGAACTGGCGGTCACCGTTGCCTTCGGCAAGCGCGTCGGCACGGCCTCGATCAACGAGTTCGACGATGCCGCGCTGGAACGCGTGGTGCGCCGTGCCGAAGACCTGGCCCGCCTGGCCCCGGAAAACCCGGAGTTCATGCCGGCCATCGGCAAGCAGACCTACCGCGCCAGCCCAACCTTCAGCGAATCCACTGCCGCGATCGATCCGGCGTTCCGTGCCAAGGTTGCCGCAGATTCAATCGCGCCGTGCCGTGGCCATGGCCTGATCGCCGCCGGCTTCCTCGAAGACGGCCAGGGCTTCCAGGCCACCGCCAACAGCAACGGCAACTTCGCCTACCAGCGCACCACCAACTTCAATTACACCTGCACCGTGCGCACCGAGGATGGCCGTGGTTCGGGCTGGGTCGGCCGCAACCTGAAGGATGCGGCTGACTTCAAGGCGGACCAGGACATCCGCATCGCCATGCGCAAGGCCACCGAATCGGCCGAAGCCAAGGCGCTGGAACCGGGCAAGTACACGGTGATCCTGGAGCCGGCTGCGGCGGCCGGCCTGATCAGCTTCATGATGAACTTCTTCAGCGCACGCTCGGCCGATGAAGGCCGCAGCTTCCTGTCCAAGAAGGGCGGCGGCAACAAGCTGGGCGAGCAGGTCTACGACCCGCGCGTGACCATGATCGCCGACCCGTGGCACCCGGACGCACCGGTGCTGCCGTGGGACAACGAGGGCCTGCCCCGCGAGCGCATGGCCATCATCGAGAACGGCAGGATCGCCAACCTGGACTACTCGCGCTTCTGGGCGCAGAAGCAGGGCAAGACCGCCAAGGCGTCGCCGGGCAACCTGCTGATGAGCGGTGGCGACAAGAGCACCGCCGAACTGGTTCGCGGCACCCAGAAGGGCATCCTGGTCACCCGCACCTGGTACATCCGCATGGTCGATCCGCAGACCGTGCTGCTGACCGGCCTGACCCGCGATGGCACCTTCTACATCGAGAACGGCCAGATCAAGCATCCGGTGAAGAACTTCCGCTTCAACGAATCGCCGGTGATCATGCTCAACAACATCGAAGAGCTGGGCAAGCCGGTGCGCGTGGCCGGTGATGAATCCAGCTACGTGATGATGATCCCGCCGATGAAGCTGCGCGATTTCACCTTCACTTCGCTGTCCGACGCGGTCTGATGGATCGCCGGGCCTGCCTGCGCTGGTTGGCCGCTGCCGCTTCGGCGGCGGCGCTGCCAGCCTGGGCACAGGCAGGCCCGCGCAGTTCGCGCTACGACTTCTGGTTCACCCGCCTTCAGTACGACTCCGGTGACTGGGACGTGGACGCGCGCATGCCGTCCAACCTGATCACCTCGCTGATCGACTACACCTCGCTGCGCGTGGACCCACAGGAACACGTGGTGGCGCTGGCCGACCCACGCATGCTGGAAGCGCCGTTCTGCTACCTGGCCGGGCACACGCTGGTGGAGTTCAACGCCGCCGAGCGGCAGAACTTCGTGCGCTACGTGCGCAATGGCGGCTTCGTCTTCGTCGACGACTGCAACCACGATATCGACGGCCTGTTCGCTACCTCGTTCGAGGCGCAGATGGGTCGCCTGTTCGGGCCCAGGGCATTGCAGAAGCTGCCCAACAGCCACCCGCTGTACCGCAGTTTCTTCCGCTTCCCGGATGGCCCGCCTGCCACCAGCTTCGAACTCAACGGCTGGGGCGACGACCTGGTGCACGACTACCTGAAGGGCATCGAGGTCGACGGCCGCCTGGGCCTGCTGTACAGCAACAAGGACTACGGCTGCGAGTGGGACTACGACTGGCGCAACAAGCGCTTCCTGGCCGAAGACAACACCCGCTTCGGCGTCAACATCGTGATGTACGCGTTGAACAACTGATAGGACCTGCACGCCCATGACCTCCCCCGACCTCGATTCCCTGCTGCCGCGCCTGGATGAGCTGCGCGCCGCGCTCGCACGCGCAGTAGTGGGCCAGAACACCGTGGTCGAGCAGCTGCTGATCGGCCTGCTGGCCGGCGGCCACTGCCTGCTGGAAGGCGCACCCGGGCTCGGCAAGACCCTGCTGGTGCGCTCGCTGGGCCAGGCACTGGAGCTGCAGTTCCGGCGCGTGCAGTTCACCCCCGACCTGATGCCCAGCGACATCCTCGGCACCGAGCTGCTGGAGGAAGACCACGGCACCGGCCATCGCCACTTCCGCTTCCAGCAGGGCCCGATCTTCACCCACCTGCTGCTGGCCGACGAACTCAACCGCACCCCGCCCAAGACCCAGGCCGCACTGCTGGAAGCGATGCAGGAGCGCACGGTCAGTTACGCCGGTACCACCTACGCGCTGCCCGCGCCGTTCTTCGTGCTGGCCACGCAGAACCCGATCGAGCAGGCCGGAACCTACCCGCTGCCGGAAGCGCAGCTGGACCGCTTCCTGCTGCACGTGCTGGTGGATTACCCCAGCGAAGACGAGGAACGGCAGATCCTGGAACAGACCACCGGCGGTGCCACCGACGCGGTGCCGAAGGTGATGGATGCCGACGCGGTGATCGCGCTGCAGGCCGCGGTGCGCCAGGTGCATGTCAGCCCGGATGTGCTGGCCTGGATCACCCGCCTGGTGCGCGCCAGCCGGCCCGGCGACGGTGCTCCGGCGGCGATCAACCAATGGGTGAAGTGGGGCGCCGGCCCGCGTGCCGGCCAGTCGCTGGTGCTGGCAGCGAAGGCACGCGCACTGGTGCAGGGCCGTTTCGCCGCCACCCGCGAGGACGTGCAGGCGCTGGCCGCGCCGGTGATGCGCCATCGCCTGCTGCTGTCGTTCGCCGCCGAGGCCGAGCAGAAGCGTGCCGACGACGTGGTCGCCGCGCTGCTGCAGGCCGTGCCCTTCCCGGGTTGAGCCACGCGTGAACGCAGGTACGCCGTTGACCCTGCCGCCGGAACTGCGTGCGCGCCTGCGCCTGCTGCGGTTGCGGCCGCGCCTGGCCAGCGGTGCCAGTGGCATCGGCCAGCACGCCAGCCGCAGCCGCGGTGCCGGCCTCGAATTCGCCCAGTACCGTGCCTACGAACCGGGTGACGAACTCCGCCAGATCGACTGGAAGCTGTATGCACGCTCGGACCGCTTCTTCGTGCGCGAGTCCGAACGCGAAAGCCCGATCACGGTCTGGCTGCTGCTCGATGCCACCGCCTCGGCCGGCCAGGCGGATCGCGCGGCACCGCAGCACTCGCGTCTGGACCATATGCGCGGAGTGGCCGCGTGCGTGATTGAGCTGGCCTTGCAGCAGGGTGACCGTTTCGGCCTGCTGGCAATCAATGGCGATGGCCTGCAGCTGGTCCCCGCGGCGAACGGCGCGCGCCAGCGTGATCGCGTGCATCTGCAACTGCACGCCCTGCAGGCGCGCGGCGCCTGGCCTGCGGCCGATCGCCTTCGGCCGCTGTGGGAGCGCGTGCGCCCGGGCGACCTGCTGCTGGCAATCGGTGATGGCTTCGACGACGCCGGCATCGTGCTGCTGGAACAACTGGCCAGCGCGCGCCGCGAAGTGGCACTGCTGCAGATCCTCACCGCCGACGAGCGCGACTTCCCATTCGACGTCGGCCACCGCTTCCGCGACCCGGAGACCGGCGAGGAACTGCTGGGCGATGGCGCGGCGATCCGCGCTGACTACCTGCAGCGCTTCGCCGACGCACGCAGCGCATTGCATGCGCGCCTGCAGGCCAACGGGATTGCCAGTGCCACCGGCTGGCTGGACCAGCCGCTGGACCAGGCGCTGCAGGCGCTGTTTGGCCGTGGGGGCGATGCATGACCCTGCTGTTCCCGCTCGGCCTGGCCGCGCTCGCCGCAGGGTTGCTGCCGCTGCTGATCCACCTGGCCCGCCGCCATCCGTACACGCCACTGGATTTCGCCGCGCTGCGCTGGCTGCGCGCGCAGATACGGCCACGCCAGCGCATCCGCTTCGATGACTGGCCGTTGCTGCTGGTGCGCCTGCTGTTGCTGGCCGCACTGGCCCTGCTGCTGGCACGACCTGTGTTGACTGGCCCGACGGCGCCTCCCGCTGCATGGACCGTGGTAGCGCCGGGACTGGATGCTACGACCCTGCATGGAACGGCCGAGGATGGCAACTGGCACTGGCTGGCACCCGGCTTCCCCGCCATTGATCAGGCACCCCCTGCAGCCACCGCCTCCCTACCCAGCCTGCTGCGCGAACTGGACGCGCAGCTGCCCGTCGGCACCGCATTGACCGTGCACGTTCCCGATCCCCTGCCCGGCCTGGATGGTGCCCGCCTGCAGCTGTCGCGCGACGTGCAGTGGCACACGCAGCCGATGCCGGTCACTGCGCAACCGAGTGCCGCGACGTCGCCGCGCCTGCGCGTGCACAGCGATGCTTCGGCCACTGCCCAGCGCTGGTTGAACGCACTGCAGCGCGCGTGGGGCGTGCAGGCACCGCTTGCTCCGCCGCCGGCGGATGCCCTGCCGGAGCGCGGCGAGATCGGCGTGTGGAGCCGCAGCGATGCACTGCCGGCGAACTGGCAGGCGTGGCTGCGCGGCGGCGGTCGTGTCATGACTGCCGGCAAGCCTGCTGCCAGCGCCCGCATCCTGCTGCGCGATGCCGAGGGCGCACCGCTGCTGTGGCAGCAACGCATCGGCCACGGCTATCTGCTGGCGCTGCCGGGTGGCTGGAATGCCGCCAGCAACCCTGCGCTGCGCGATCCGCGCCTGCCACGTGCCCTGCTGCTGGCGCTGCAGCCGCCTACGGCCCCGCGCCTGGGCGATGCACGTGACCAGGCACCGCAGCGGGCCGCATTGCCTGCTGCAACACCACCGCTGCGTGAGCCCACGCCTTGGCTGTTGCTGGCCGTCGTGCTGCTGTTCGCGCTGGAACGCTGGATGGCCAGCAGCGCCCGGCGCAGGGTGGCCGCATGAACACCCTGCAGCACGCCTGGCAACGCGCACGCCGCCGCCGTGCGCTCATCACCCTGCTGTTGGGCCTGCCATGGGCGCTGGCCGCCACGGTGCTGGCCCTGCGTCTGGCAGGCTTCGATACCGCCTGCGTCGTCGGCACGGTCAGTCTGCTCGCGTGTGCGGCCTTCGCCACTGCGCATGTCCGCCAGCTGGACCGGCAGTGGCTGCAGCGCCAGCTCGATGGCAGCGGTGCCAGCGAGGACAGTGCCGATCTGCTGTTCGCCGATGCCGCCACGCTCAATCCGCTGCAGCAGCGCCAGCGCACGCATGTGCTGGCCATGCTGGAACGCGCGATGCCGGAGCTGCGTCCACGCTGGCCGCGTGGGGCATTGGCGCTGTGCTGGATCGCAGGCCTGGCCATTGTTGTGCTGGCATTCGGCTGGCCACGTTCCGGCCCCGGCTCCGTGCCTGTCCGCACGCCGGTGCCTGGCAGCGCTGCTGCTGCGGGCCCGCTGCGCCTGCAGTCCACCCGCCTGCGCATCGACGCGCCGGCCTATACCGGCCAGGCCACGCTCACCCAGAATGCGCTGGATGCGAAGGTTGCCGCCGACAGCCGGCTGTCCTGGTCCCTGCGCTTCGATCGCGCCCCGGACAAGGCGTGGCTGCAGTTCCACGATGGTCGCCGCTTGCCACTGATCGAGCGCGAAGGACAGTGGCAGGCGCAGGATGTGGCACGTATGCCGCTGCTGTACCGCGTGGTGAGCGAACCGGCGCTGGCAGAGACCCGCCTGCATCGGCTGGATGTGGTGGCCGACCGTGCACCCAGCGTGCGCGTACTGGAGCCCACGGCCAGCCTGGTGCTGGGCACGCCGGGGCAACGGCAGTGGGCACTGCGCTTCGAGGCCAGCGACGATTACGGTGTCGCGGCGCAGGCAACGCTGTCGATCACCACTACCCAGGGCAGCGGTGAGAACATCACCTTCGTAAAGCGCAGCGTCACGCTTGCCGGCAGCGGCGAAGCCACCGCGCGGCGTTTCGCCCACACCCTTGATCTGGCTGCGCTGGGCGCGCAGCCTGGCAACGATGTGATCGCCCAGCTGGAAGTACGCGACAATCATGCACCCACGCCGCAGACCGGGCGCAGCAGCAGCGTGATCCTGCGCCTGCCCAGCGCCGAAGTCGCGCTCGGTGCAGAGCTCGAGGGCCGCATCAAGAAGACCCTGCCTGCGTATTTCCGCAGCCAGCGGCAGATCATCATCGATGCCGAAGCGCTGATCCGGCAGCGACGCAGCCTGGCCGCCGAGGACTTCGTGAAGCGCAGCGATGCGATCGGTGTCGACCAGCGCATCCTGCGCCTGCGCTACGGCCAGTTCCTGGGCGAGGAAAGCGAAGGTGCGCCGAAGCCGCCGCCGACCAGCGACCTGCCCACCAGCGATGCGCCGACCGCAGACGGCCACGACGACGATCACGAGCACGACCATGGCGCGCAGGCCGGTGCGCAAGACGACCATGGCCACGATCATGGCAGTACAGCCAACGCAGATATCCCGCCGGTGTTCGGCAGCGAGACCGACGTGCTTTCCGAATACGGGCACACCCATGACCACGCCGAGGCGACCACCCTGCTCGATCCGCAGACCCGCGCCACGTTGAAGGCCGCGCTGGATCAGATGTGGTCGGCCGAAGGCGAGCTGCGCCAGGGCCGCCCGGAGCAGGCGCTGCCATTTGCCTACAAGGCGCTGGGCTTCATCAAGCAGGTGCAGCAGGCCGAGCGCATCTACCTGGCCCGGGTCGGGCCGGAGCTGCCACCCATCGATGAAAGCCGCCGGCTGGGCGGTGATCGCGCCGGACTGGCCAGTCGTGAACTGCCGTTGGCCGCGCGAACCCCGCTGGACCCGGCCATCGTTGAAGCCTGGCAACGCCTCGGTGATGACAACGGCGCACCGGATCTCGATGCGCTGGCGGCCTGGCAGCAGCGCAACGCCGCCTACCTGCCCGATGCACTCGATCTGGCTGCGGCCATCGAGCAGCTGCGCATCGAGCCCGACTGCGGCGACTGCCGCCAGCGCCTGCGCGCACAGTTGTGGCGGGCGCTGCAGCGTCCGCTGCCACAGGCGATGCGGCGCAGTGCCGCCGATGCGATGGGCCAGCGCTACCTCGACGCGCTGGAGGCGCAGCCATGAACGCCTCCGCTGTGAACCTGTGGATTGCACCGGCACTCGCCCTGATCGTGGTCATCGCCAGCGTGCGCCAGCTGCGTGCGGACACTGCGCACCCTGGCCACCGGTGGGTCGTGATCGCACTGCAGATCGTCGTCGCCACGCTGCTGTATTTCTGCCTGGCGCCCCCCACCCGCCAGCAGCCCGCAGGGGGGCTGGTCGTGCTTGGCGTCGATGCCGGCAAGGCCGGCACACTCCCGGCCAGCGAAGGCCCGCTGTTGCTGTTGCCGGAAGCTGCCGATGTGCCCGGCGCACAGCGCGTACCCGACCTGGCCACCGCGCTGCGCCAGCATCCGGCCGCCACGCTGACGCTGGTCGGTGCGGGCCTGGTCGCACGTGACCGCGACGCGGTGCTGCCGCCGGATGTGCGTTGGCAGGCTGCACCGGAGCCGCGCGGCTGGATCGCGCTGCAGCCGCCGGCCGATGTCGCACCCGGTGCCCGCTTCGACGTGCTGGCGCAGGCGCGTGGCGCGGCCAAGGCGAAGGCCGAACTGCTCGACCCGGCCGACAGCGTGGTCGATCGCACGGACGTTGCCGACGACGGCCGCGTGCAGCTGAGTGGTGTCGCCCGCGCCGAAGGCCGCAGCGTGTTCCAGCTGCGCCTGCTCGATGCCGACGGCCATGTGGTGGACAGCGTACCGGTGCCGCAGCAGACCCTGCCGTCCGCACCGCTGCGCCTGCTGGTGCGCGCCGGCGCGCCGGGTCCAGAGCTGAAGTACCTGCGGCGCTGGGCAGCCGATGCAGGCATCCGTGTGCAGGTGCAGGCGGATACCGGGGCCGGACTCAGCATCGGCGATGGCGCGGTGTCGATCGATGCAGCATCGCTCACGCGCAGCGATCTGTTGCTGCTGGACGAGCGCAGCCTGGCGGCATTGAGTGCGGGCCAGCTGGCCGCCGTGCGCCAGGCGCTGCGCGATGGACTGGGCGTGCTGGTGCGCAGTGCGGGCGCACCTTCGGCCAGCGCGCGGCAACGCCTTCGCGATCTGGGCCTGCCAGTGCAGGGTGATGGCAGCAGCCACCCCCTCGAACTTCCCGGCGATGGCGAAAGCGCGGTCCTCGCCGCACGCCGTGGCCCGCTCGCCGCTGGCACATTGCCGACCGGCTACGGCGAAGAGGCCGACCGCAGCTCGCACAGTGCCGCGCTGTCTTCGCTGGAAGCACTGGCGTTGCAGGCGCCGGGCAGCAACGCGCTGCTGCACGATCGGGGCGGTCAGGCCGTCGGCGGCTGGCGCGCGGTCGGCAAGGGCCGCATCGGCCTGCTGCCGCTGACCGACAGCTGGCGCTGGGTGCTGGCAGGCCGCGATGACCGCCACGGCGAACTGTGGAGCGACGTGGTTGCCACGCTGGCACGCGCGCAGGGCAGCGGTGATGCGCTGTGGTCACCACAGCCCATCAGCTGGGCAGGCGAACGGCAGGCGCTGTGCGGCGTGCAGGCGCCGCTGCAGGCCTTCAACCTGCGTGGCGACAGCGTGGCGCTGATCGCCGATGGTGCAACGTCGGCGCTGCGCTGCGCCGGCTGGTGGCCCCGTGAGGCAGGCTGGCAGCGCCTGCAGCATGGCGACAGCATCGTCTGGCGCTATGTGTTCGACCCAAAGGACGCCGCTGCACTGCATCGGCAGGCGATGATCGATGCGACCACGCAGGCGTTGGCCTCCAGCACGTCGGCGAACGCGTCGGTGATGCAGCCCGTGCCGGGCTCACGCTGGCCGTGGTGGCTGGCGTTCGTGTTGTGCGCATCGCTGCTGTGGTGGCTGGAACGGCGGCGCTGACCCGGGGTCGGATCCCTTTCGCCCGCGAAAGGGCTCTGACCCCCTCCGTCAGGCGTTCTTCAACGCGAGCCCGCGCGCCGGTACACGCCATTGAAGCGCACGTTCATGCCACCGCATTCGCTGTTGTCGGCCACGATCAGCACCTCGCCCAGCGAATGCACGCGTACCTTGCAGGTGTCCTCGACGAACTCGACGTCGGCACCGCGCGGCGCGGCGCGCGCTTCCACCTGGCCCATGTTCGGTCCGTAGGGACGCTGCTCCGGCGTGGGGTTGGCGGAGGGCCAGTAGGCGTCCCCCTCCACATGCAGTTGCCCACCCTGCACGGTGATGCGCAGGCCGTTGTCGCCGTCCTTCCAGTTGCCCGCCCAGTCCTGCAGCGACGGCACGGCCACCGGCAATGGCTGCAGCTTGCTGCGGTCCACCCAGCCGGCACTGCCACCCACCCTGTTCGGGAAGAACGCGCAGCGATAAGCGCCCAGGTCGCGCCCGGTCACCACCGTATCGCCGTTGACCACATAGCTGCGCTGTCGGCAGGCCGGTTCGCCCTTGGCCGGGCAGCCGTCCATGTCGCCAAGCAGGTACAGGCGCGGTGCATCGACCACCCGCGCCAGTGCGAACCGGCTCTGTTCGGACGGGAACGCGCCATTGCGGCAGGCGCCGTCATCGGCGATGCCGGAAGCGAAGGCGGAGGCTGGCAGCAACGCGGCCAGCAGGCAGAACGAACGCAGGGACATGGCGATGGCACCGATGGGGAAGCCGGCAGGATATACCGGGCTACTTCACCGGCGGCGCGTCGCCAGCATTCTGCTCCTGGGAGAACCGCAGCGCGCGCCGCTGCTGTTCCGCACTGAGTTCCGGCGGCGGCCGCGCCACGGCGGCCTGGATCTGCGAAGGTCCACCCGTGAGCTTGTTCACGCCCTTGGCGGCCGCCATCACACCCTTGACCACGCCCATCATGATGTAGCCGCCGCCCATGCTCACCTGCTCCGGCGATGGCGGTTCGCTCCAGTCACGGCTGAAGCGGTTGTCGCCGAACTTCACCGGGTTCTTGAAGCGGTAGAGATCCAGCGGCTCGTCTTCCGGCTTGAGCGCACGCACTTCGCCGAGGGTGGTGACGTTGTCCTGCGGCAGAGCGGTGGAGATCGGTGCGGTGGTTGCCGCCGAAGCATCCACCGGGGGAACGGGCGCCGGATCGGGCACCGCCACCGGCGCGGCCTGCTGCGCCTGCGCGATGCCGGCCAGCAGCATGCCGGCCAAGAGGGCTCCCTGCGTTCCACGTCGTGCCACAGCCATCCACCTGTTGGTTGCGTCCAGCGCCCAAGGATACGGATGCCGGCTTCAGATTTCGTTGCTGCACTGGCAGCTGTTCAGCCAGGGGAGATGCGGCGACGCTACGGGACGCGGGCACTGAACGGTTCACGCCCTCCGTGTGCGGTGTCTCACATCCTGAGACGTGAGTGTGGTGCCATGTGACCCCTCGCAATCCGTCCCGGCTCCATCTTCCATGGCCTACGAACTCGCCAAGCGCACCGCCGATGCCGAGCAGAAGCTCGCCACGCGCGACGGCCTGCCCGCCCGCGACGGCGCCCTGCTCAGCGCGCGCCTGCAGCGCCGCTACCAGGACCGCATCACCGGCAGCTTTGCCATTCCCGGCCGCGAAGGCCGCTATGCGCCCATTCCCGATTCAGTTCCGCCTGCCCTGGCCGCTGCGCTGAAGGCGCGTGGCATCGAACAGCTCTACAGCCACCAGGCCGAAGCTTGGGAGGCCAGCCAGCGCGGCGAGCACGTGGCCATCGTCACCCCCACCGCCAGCGGCAAGTCGCTGTGCTACACCCTGCCGGTGGTCAGCGCGGCAATGCAGGACAAGGCCAAGGCGCTGTACCTGTTCCCGACCAAGGCACTGGCCCAGGACCAGGTGGCCGAGCTGCTGGAACTCAACCGCGCCGGCGATCTGGGCGTAAAGGCCTTCACCTTCGATGGCGACACGCCCGGCGATGCACGACAGGCCATCCGCCTGCATGGCGACATCGTGGTGTCCAACCCGGACATGCTGCACCAGGCCATCCTGCCGCATCACACCAAGTGGGCGCAGTTCTTCGAGAACCTGCGCTACATCGTCATCGACGAGGTACACACCTACCGCGGCGTGTTCGGCAGCCACGTCACCAACGTGCTGCGCCGGCTCAAGCGCATCTGCGCGTTCTACGGCGTGCAACCGCAGTTCATCCTGTGCTCGGCCACCATCGGCAACCCACAGGCGCATGCCGAGGCGCTGATCGAGGCCCCGGTGACTGCCATCACTGAATCCGGTGCGCCCAGCGGGCCGAAACAGGTGCTGTTGTGGAACCCGCCGGTGATCAATCCGGACCTGGGCCTGCGCGCCTCGGCGCGCTCACAGAGCAACCGCATCGCGCGCATCGCGATCAAGTCCGGGCTGAAGACCCTGGTGTTCGCGCAGACACGTTTGATGGTGGAAGTGCTGACCAAGTACCTGAAGGACATCTTCGACCACGACCCGCGCAAACCGCCGCGCATCCGCGCCTACCGCGGTGGCTACCTGCCCACCGAGCGGCGCGAGACCGAGCGCGCGATGCGTGCCGGCAACATCGACGGCATCGTCAGCACGTCGGCGCTGGAACTGGGCGTGGATATCGGCAGCCTGGACGTGGTCATCCTCAACGGCTACCCCGGCAGCGTGGCCGCCACCTGGCAGCGCTTCGGCCGCGCCGGCCGCCGCCAGCAACCCGCACTGGGAGTGATGGTGGCCAGCTCGCAGCCGCTGGACCAGTACGTGGTTCGCCACCCGGACTTCTTCGCCGAGGCCTCGCCCGAGCACGCGCGCATCGCGCCGGACCAGCCGCTGATCCTGTTCGACCATATCCGCTGCGCGGCCTTCGAGCTGCCGTTCCGGGTCGGCGATGGCTTCGGCCCGATCGATCCGGAGGTGTTCCTGGAAGCGCTGGCAGAGACAGAAGTGATCCACCGCGAAGGCGAGCGCTGGGAATGGATCGCCGACAGCTATCCGGCCAACGCGGTCAGCCTGCGTGCGGTGGCCGACGGCAACTTCGTGGTGGTCGACCGCAGCGATGGCCGCCAGCAGATCATCGCCGAGGTCGATTATTCCGCCGCCGCGCTCACCCTGTACGAGGGCGCCATCCACATGGTGCAGTCCACCCCGTACCAGGTGGAGACGCTGGACTGGGAGGGGCGCAAGGCCTACGTCACCCGCACCCACGTGGACTACTACACCGACAGCATCGACTTCACCAAGCTCAAGGTGCTGGACCGTTTCGATGGCGGCGTGGCCGGCCGTGGCGATTCGCATCATGGCGAAGTGCACGTGGTGCGCCGCGTGGCCGGCTACAAGAAGATCCGGTATTACACCCACGAGAACATCGGCTACGGACCGGTGAACCTGCCCGACCAGGAACTGCACACCACTGCGGTGTGGTGGCAGCTGCCGCAGGCGCTGCTGCTGCGCGCGTTCGCCAGCAAGCAGGATGCGCTGGATGGCTTCCTCGGCGCCGCGTATGCACTGCACATCGTCGCCACCGTGGCGGTGATGGCCGATGCGCGCGACCTGCAGAAGTCGGTGGGCAACGGCGATGGTTCCTGGTTCGCGATCGCCGACCAGAGCGGCCGCGGCCAGCTGCGCGGCAGCGAGGGCGATCCCGGTGGGGTGGAGCTGCTGCAGGAGTTCGTGCCCACCGTTTACCTGTACGACAACTTCCCCGGCGGCGTCGGCCTCAGCGAACCGCTGTGGCAGCGCCAGGCCGAACTGGTGCAGCGCGCGCGCGAACTGGTGCAGCGCTGCGACTGCAGGGCCGGCTGCCCGGCCTGCGTGGGCCCGGTGCTGGCCGCGCAGGAAGACGATGAGACTTCGCCGCGCGCGCTGGCGCTGCGCGTGCTCGACCTGTTCGATGCCGACGCCTGCCAGCACGTGCCCGACGTGGTGGTGACCACGCGCGACCCGATGGAGCTGCTGGCACCGTGAGCCTGAGCCTGGACAAGCTGCGCCTGCTGCGCAGGCAGGCCGGCGACACGAAGGCGAGCACACCGGCCGCGCCGGACGTGCCCCCTGCGCCACCGGCACCCGTGGCCGCGAACGATGCGCGGCAACCACCGGCCGAACGTTCGGTGTTCGCCTGGGTCGAACAGGAGATCCGCCACAAGCCGACCGGCGCTGCGGTCTCCACACCGGCACCCGCACCGCTGCGTCGGCCGGAAGTGGGCGGTCTGCATCGCCTGCTCGGCCTGCGTTCGCGCGGTGGAGCCGCGCCGGCACGCGCCAGTGCACAGGATCGTCAGTTGCCCGGCGAGGAGATCGCGCCGGGCCTGTTCCTGATCGAATCGCTGCAGCCGCAACCAATCCCGACCGCCCCGCTGTCATTGGCCTTCGCCAAGCGCGAGGACCAGCATGTAGCTGCGCGCGACCTGCTGTTCTTCGATACCGAGACCACGGGCTTGGCCGGTGGCACCGGTACGCGTGCCTTCATGATCGGCGCGGCCGACTGGCACGTGTGCCCGCAACGTGGCGAAGGCCTGCGCATCCGCCAGCTGCTGATGTCCACCATGGCTGCGGAAGAAGCGATGCTGGCCACCTTCGCCAGTTGGCTGCAGCCCTCCACCGTGTTCTGCAGCTACAACGGCCGCAGCTACGATGCGCCGCTGCTGAAGGCGCGCTACCGGCTGGCGCGCCAACGCGATCCGATCACCGCGCTGGACCATGTGGACCTGCTCTACCCCACCCGTCGCCGCTATCGCGGCACCTGGGAGAACTGCAGGCTGTCCACCATCGAGCGCCAGCTGCTGCGCGTGGTGCGCGAGGACGACCTGCCCGGCTCGGAAGCGCCGGGCGCATGGCTGCGCTTCCTGCGCGGCGGCGACGCGGTGAACCTGCGCCGGGTGGCCGACCACAACCATCAGGACGTGGTGACCCTGGCCCTGCTGCTGCAACGGCTGGTGCACGAGGAGCAGCGCGAGCGCGAGACGCTGGCGCTGGTCGGTCAATAGGCCTTGACGCGGCCTGACGGTGGCAGCGGTGACACTGCCGCCACCATCCACGCCTGGAGCCCGACGATGCGCCTCAATCCCCTGGTCCTGCTCGCCATCCTGCCCTTGGCCGCCTGCAGTCATGCCGGCAGCAGCACCTCCCACGATCCCGCGCCAGCGCCCGTGGCCGATGCCGCGCACGAATGCAAACCGGAGGCGCTGGACGCCTTCACCGGCAGGACCGCCGACGAAGCCACGATCAAGAAACTGGTGGCTGACAGCGGTGCGCGCAATGCACGGGTGGTCAAGCCGGGCATGGCGGTGACCATGGACTTCCGCCAGGACCGCGTGACCGTGCAGGTGGATGCGCAGAACCGCATCGAGCGCGCCAGCTGCGGTTGATGTTCCCAGGGTAGTGCCGGCGCTGGCCGGCCCCCCCCATTGCCGGCCAGCGGCCGGCACTACCGATCAGAGTCGCTCGGCCTTGCCACTGGCCAGTGCGCGCGCGATCACCTGCTGCGCCTGCTGCGATGCCTGCGCATGCACGCGTGCCTGGCGCTCGCCCAACGCGGCCTGTTGGCTGCCCAGCGTCGTTTGGCGGCTGGCCAGTTCAGACTGCTGGCTGGCCAGGCGCTGCATGGCGCGGGTGCGGCTGGCACGCGCGGTTTCGTTGTCCACTTCCTGCATCGCACGACGCGCCTCGGCGGCAGCCTCACGTGCGGCCTCACGTGCAACCGCCGCGTCGTTGGTCGCGCCCCGCGCCGCCTTCGCCGCTTCGGCCGCCGCTTCGCGGTTGATGTCATGCGCGGCCATCGCACTGCGCGCGGCCTCCGCTGCGGCCAGTGCCAGGCGGCGCGCCTCTTCACCCTGCAGACGCCCCATCTCACCCATCTGCTTGCCCAGGTCGCCCTGCTGGCGGCCCAGCGCACTCTGCTGGCGGCCCAGTTCGCTCTGCTGGCGACCAAGGTCCGCCGCACCGGCATAGGCGCGCTGCAGCGACTGGATCAACATCGGGTCGCGCACCACATAGCGCTTGTCGCCCTGGCGGAACCACAGCGCCGGGCCCTTGCCGAGCTGCCTGCGGGCCACCATCACGTCGTCCATGCCGCCGTTGGCGAAGGTCGAATCACCATCGACCAGCACGAAGGCCTCCCGGGGCGACTTGCCCAGATCGAGGCGACCGTAGGTCGTGATGGAGGAGGTGGTGGTCGTGCCGTCATGGTCCTCATCCATGCCAGCGGCATCGTCGACATCGGCCACATCGGCCACATCGGCATCGTCGGGACCGGAGGGTTCTTCCATATCGGCCGGTTCTGCGGGCGGTGCGGGAGCCACCGGCTCGGCCGGAACGCGCGCGGCCGAGGCTGGTGCGGGCGGGGCTTCCGGAGCCTTCGGCGGGGGCGGCACCACGGCCGTCGGGGCGGCCGGAGGTGCGGGCGGGGCCGGCGGCACCGGCGCTGCGACCAGCCGCATCGGCGCCACGCCCACCACCACCACCACAGCGGTCAGCGCCACCGCCAGCAGACGCGGGCAGGACCGGTGCGACTGCAGCGAAAGCAGGCGACGCTTGAGGCTGGTGGTGCTCGGTGCGGCGCTGGCCACGCCCAGATGCGGCTGCGGGGCCACGCCCAGCTGCAGCAACAGGCGGCCATAGGCCTGGCGGCTGGCGCCATGTTGGCCGACCACCGCCGCATCCACGGCTTCCTCGCGGGCCTGCGCGTATTCGCGCACCGACAGGCGCAGCAGCGGGTGGAAGAAGAACAGGTGCTGGGCCAGCGCGGGCAGCAGGCCCCATTGCAGGTCACGGCGCTGCAGGTGCTGCAGTTCGTGGGTCAGTGCCAGGTCCAGCGCATCGCCCTGCAGGACGTTGTCGCCGGCCGGCAGCAGCAGCACCGGGCGGAACGGCCCGACCAGCTGCGGTGCGTCCACCTGCATGCTCATCCACAGTCGCGGCGCACGGCGCACGCCGTGGGCATCGGAGGCCAGCTGCAGGGCCTGCACCAGCGCCTCGTCCTCGCAGGGATACGCCGCAGCCAGCAGTGCGCGGCAGCGGCGCCACTCACCGAAGGTGCGCAGCGCCATCATCAGCACGCCGGACAGCCACAGCGCGGCCAGTGCGACCGCCCACCACGCAACTGCCGGTACTTCGGCCGCGGGCAGCGGCATCGCGGCCAGCAGCTGCGCCGAGGCCTCCGGGGCCAGCGGGTAGACGATGTCAGCGGCCACGTCGGTCGCGGTCATCGCCACCGCCTGCGGCGCCGGCAGCCAGGCCAACTGCAACGGCTGGCTCCAGAACAGGCCGAGCACGGCCTGCAGCGAGACCAGCCACCACAGGCGGCAGCGGGTCGCCGCCGACAGCGACGGCAGCGCGCGGCACAGGCCGTACACCAGCGCCACCAGCAGCACGGTCTGCAGGCTGGTCCAGCCCAACCGTTCCAGCATCGGAATCAGCATCGTGGTGTCCATGGCTCAGCCCTCGTGGCGACGCGATTGGAGTTGGGCGACCAGCGCTTCCAGCTCGGCCAGTTCGTTGTCGCTGACCTGCTGGCGCTGCGACAGGTAGGCCACGAACGGCGACACCGAGCCCTGCAGGGTGTTGTCGACGAACTGGGCCACGGCACCCTGCAGCACGCTCTGCGGGCCACGGGTGGCCTGGTAGCGGTAGACGCCGTCCTGCTGCCGGCGCTGAAGATACCCCTTCGCCCGCAGCCGCTCCATCATCGTCAGCACGGTGGAACGGGCCAGGCCGCGGGCCTCGCCGTAGCCACTGGCGACCTCGCCGACCGTGGCCGGCGCATGTTCATCGATGTACTGCAGCAGGGCCAGTTCCTGATCCCCGATGGTCTTGCCACGCATGACACCACTCCCTTGACTACACGTGTCGTCACTGTCAGCTTGACGACAGCTGTAGTCAACCCCCCGGAAGTCATGGGCCGACGAACGGTAGGCACCACCGAGCGCTTAAACCTTTGACCCGCCCGCTGCATCCGATCCGCAACGCCCCGCTGGAATTCCGCATGTCCCGCCCAATGCTCCGAGTCCTGCTCATGCTCATCAGTGCACTGCCCTTCGCCGCTGTCTCTGCCAGCCAGGACCAGGCCAACGACCAGACCCGCCGCCTGATCCGCCAGATCATGCTGGAGCAGCGCATCCCGGGATTGCAGATCGCGGTGGTCAAGGACGGGCAGACGGTGTTGTCCGAGGCCTACGGGCTGGCCAACGTGGAGAACGGTGTGCTTGCCTCGCGCGACACCCGTTTCCCGCTCAATTCGGCCACCAAGGCGTTCACCGGCGTGGCCACCGCGCAGCTGGCCCAGCAGGGGCAGCTGGATCTGGACGCACCGGCCTCGCGCTACCTGGATGACCTTCCGCCAGCGTGGAGAGACGTACGCATACACCAGCTGCTGGCGCATACCTCCGGCCTTCCCGAAATCCTTGATGCGAAGGGACTGCTGGGCGGTGGCTCAGAAGCGCAGGCGTGGGCGGCCGTCACTGCGCAGCCGCTCGAAGCCGAACCCGGGCAGCGCTTCGCCTACAACCAGACCAACTACGTACTGCTGGCACGAATCATCGCGAAGCAATCCGGCATGCCCTACGAACGTTTCCTCGCCACCGGCCAGTTCAGCAGCGCGCGCATGGCCCGCACCACCTTCGGCGACAGCTACGACCTGATTCCCGATGCGGCGACGATGTACAGCCTGGCCCCGCGTGCCACCGACGCTGCGGATGCACCGTCCCGCCTGTCGCACTGGTTCTACGACATACCGCCTTCGCTGTGGGCCGGTGGCGGCATCCTCACCACCGCCGACGACACCGCGCGCTGGCTGGTCGCGCTGACCGAAGGCCGCCTGCTGCCGGAGACCGCCCTGCGGCGGATGTGGAGCGCGGAGCGCCTGGCGGATGGCCGTGCCGGCCCGTGGGCGGGGGGCTGGCCGGTACTGCGCGCATCGCCCGACCTTCAGGTGGCCGGTATCGGCGGTGCGCGCTCGGCGTTCGTGGTCTATCCCGAGCGCGGCGTGGCGGTGGTGGTGCTGACCAATCTTGTCGGTGCCAATCCGCAGCAGTTCATTCCACGCATTGCCGATTTCTATGCGCGCGATGCCTCAACGCCCAGTCACGAACGGGTCGCCCCTGCACGGCAGTAACGGGCTGTCATCGCAGGGCCATAGCCCGGCCGGCACGGTCCTGGCCACTTCGAAGTGATCCTGGTTCCAGCGCAGGAAACCGCCGTGGATGGCATTGCCATGGTCGAAGCTGCGCGCATCGTCGGCCAATGGCTGCTCGGGGTCGGCTTCGGCCACCCAGCGCACCACCGGCACCTTGTCCAGCTGCCCGATGAAGGCGAACAGATCGCCCGCGCCCCTGTCCTGGTAAGCCGTCATCGTCGCCGTATCAGGCAGCTCGGCCTGCGCCAGCAACGACGCGGTGACATCCTGCAGCGGTGCGGCTCCCTGTGCGATGTAGGCGCGCATGCCCGTGGTGGTTGCTGGGCAGTCCTGCAGCTGCACGAGATACCCGGTGGTACCGCCATTGCTGGAGAACGAGCGCATCCAGTAGCGGAAACGCGGTCCGCTGCGATCGGTGACCATGAAATCCTGCTGGCCACCCTGCGCGGGAATGGAAAGCACCTGCGCATTGCCGGCACTCTCCACGTTGCACTTCAACTGCGCCAGCACCCGCCTGGCCGGTTCGGGCAGCGCAGCGTAGCGGCCGCCGGAATGGGCGCTGCCGGAAGCTTCCGGCAATGCAGGCAATCCGCGTTCAGTGGGTCCTGCCTGCGCAGGCAAGGTCTCCGGTTTCGCCTCAGGCTTCGCAGCAGGTGCGACCGGCACGGTGTACTCCCCGGCGGGTGCGCATGCGCTGCACGCCAGCAGCAACACCCACGGCAAACCGGACATCAAGGGTAGACGGACCATCCTTCAACGTCCTCCCATCGCGGGTGCTTCGTGCTGCTGTGCCGGCGCGGGCACGGGTGCACCCTGTTCGCGCGCTTGCTGCTGCAGCTGGCGCAGGCTGGTTTCCACCGCAGTCTCGCGCACCTCGGCTGCGTTGACGCCTGCGCGCACGGCCGCCGGATCGCCCGGATTGCCCTGCACCAGGAACAGTGTCTCACCCGCAGCGCGGCCGCCACTGGGATTGCTGGCCACGATCTGGTCGACCCGGGTGATGCCTGCGGCCTTCGCTTCGCGCAGCAAGACCAGACTGTAGTCATCGGCATGCTCGGCGTAGCGCCCGCCCAAGGCCTGCAGGTGCGTGCTGATCTGCTGCTGCAGGGCATGGTCGCGATGCTGCGGCTGCCGGGGATCGTCATTGGCCGCGAGCGGCGTGTCCTGTCCCAGCCCGCGCGCCTGGCCCGGCGCAACCGAGGTCAGCACATACTGCCAGCGGTTCTGCCCGGGGGTGCCGCGTACCGTCGCCACGAAGTCGTCGTACTCACCGCCGCCGATGGTCTGGCAGCCCGCCGAATCGGTATTGGACCGGCTGCCACGATGGATCTTGAAGGTGTCGTTGAGGTGCTGCACGCCCTGGGTATCGCGCGCATCGAACCAGCCATCGCCATTGGTGTCGCGCTCCACCCGTCCAGCGCCGGCGGTGATCGCCGCCTGCGAAGGGCGCAACGCGAACTCATCGGGATGGCCGTTGCGCGGATGCGTGGTCGCGCGCATCTCGGTGGTGCCTTCGCCCAACCGTCCAAGATCCTTGACCCGGTCGCCGTTGACGTCCTCGCCCTCGGTCTTGGTACGCGGCGCCACGTTGCCGAAGCCAGGGCTGCGTGGCGTGGTCTTGGCGTGTCCGTCGTACTGGGCGGTCGGTTCTGTCGTGGCCTGGTTGAACTCGCGCACATGGCCGTGGTCCTGCGCATCCTTCCACAGCACCACGATGCGGTCGTCGTAGACACCACGTCCTCGCGCCTCGGTGGTGCGGTTCTCGTCGCGCAGCCCCAGCACCACGCGATCCTGCGTGGCCATCGCATCGTTCGCTGCGGCGTTGCCGCGCTGGGCCACGATGCTGCCATACACGTCGTACTGCTGGGCCTGGCTCAGGCCCGCAGTCTCCGCGGCGTCGGGCATGCGCGGTGGGCGCGTCGCGTCGCTCAGGCGATCCAGCATCGGCTTGACCGTGGCCGCGTCAGTGGCGGATACGCCACCGCTCCGTCGCAGCGCCTCAAGCTCGGTGGCGCCCCGCGCCGCGATGTAGCGATCCAGCGATTCCTGCACCACCGCACGCTGGCCGTTGTGCAGGGCCTCCAGGCGGGCGGCCGCGCCACGGGCATCGTTCTGCCGCAACAGGGCGACGACTTCATCGGCCGCTGCGCTGATATCCATCTCCGGCATGATCTTTCCCTGAACGTGATCGTATGGGAGTCCAGCCTACCCCACCGCACCGGCGCAGCCGTTGACACACGCCACACACCTGCGCGAAGCCCCGTTCAGCAGGCGCCACGCCGTAGTGCTGTTCACCCGCGTGGCCCGCCCATCACCGGCAGGATCACCCCGCTGATGTAACTGGCACAGGCCGGCGAGGCCAGGAACACGTAGGCCGGCGACAGTTCCTCGGGCTGTGCAGGCCGGCCCATGTCACTGTCCTTGCCAAATTCCGCCACGTCCTGCGCCGGCTTGTCGGCCGGGTTGAGCGGCGTCCATACCGGCCCCGGCGCCACGCAGTTGACCCGGATGCCGCGCGGCAGCAGCTGGCTGGCCAGCGATTTGGTGAACGCGTGGATCGCGCCCTTGGTCGCCGAGTAATCGATCAGCGCCTTGCTGCCGAAGATTCCCGTTTCCGAACCGGTGTTGATGATGCTGGCGCCCTCGCCCAGATGCGGCAGCACCGCGCGCGCCATCTGGATGTACCCGCCGATGTTGGTCTGCAGGGTCTCCTGCAGGTGCGCGTCTTCCAGGTCTTCCAGCCGCTCGCAGTGCAGCTGGAACGCGGCGTTGTTGACCAGGATATCGATGCCGCCGAACGCCTTGGCCACCTGCTTCACCGCTTTGTCGCAGAAGCGCGGATCGCGCACGTCACCGGCGATCACCACGCAGCGACCGCCTTCGCGCTCCACGTGCTGGCGGGTGATGTCCGCGTCCTCGGCTTCGTCCAGGTGCAGCACGGCCACGTCGGCACCTTCGCGTGCGAACAGCACCGCCACCGCGCGGCCGATGCCGGAATCGCCACCGGTGACGATCGCACGCATGCCCTGCAGTTTGCCGCTGCCGGTGTAGTCGGGTGCAAGGAAACGCGGCGCCAGCTCCAGTTCGTGTTCGTGCCCGGGCTTGGCCAGCTGCTGCGCCGGCATCGCCTCCGGCTGGCGTCGTGCTCCGGCCTGGGTCGCGGTCTTCTTTGTTGCCTTCTTGGTTGCCTTCTTGGCCGCGCGGGCGTCCTTGGCCTTCTCCTGGTCCTGCAGGCGCCGCTGCCGTGCCGCAACGCGGGCGGCGCGGGGATCGCTGGCGGCGGCCTTGCGGGTTGCAGTCTTCACCACGCGCGGGCGATCGGGGTCGGCGATGGTCCTGGTTGCAGTGCTGCCTTTGCGCACCTTGGGTGAGGCTTTGCGGCGGGCGGGGGTTTTCCTGGTGGTGGCCATGCAGGTCTCCTCGGGGGGGGAATGGGATTGCCGGCCAGCGGCCGGCACTACCGGGCGCATGCGCCGCAGTACCGGGGGCGGCATCCGCCGCTCCTGCAGTGTCTCCACCCCTGCTGTTGGCGGCAGTGAGCGCGCCGTGTCCATGATGTGCACGGCATTCATTCCGCCACCACGTGCGCCGTCGCACCCTGCACGCAATCACACAAGGAACGCCTCCATGAAACACGCCATCGCCACCGCCGCCGTCTGCTTTGCCCTCGCCGCCTGCAGCAGCACACCGGTGGCCCAGGTACAGCCGATCGACGGTGTGATTTCCGGCCAGTGCCACAGCGACAGGGTGCGCGGCGCACTTGGCCTGGCCGCGTCGGACGCCACCGTCGCACGCGCACGGGTGGACAGCGACAGCCTGCACGTACGGGTACTGCGCCACGACGGCCCGCGGGTGCCGCCGGCCAGCGAAGGCGGCGACCGCCTGACCATCGAAAAGGGACGCACCAACAACATCACCGCGATCTACTGCGGCTGAGCCGGCGCGCCCTGCGCAGCACGCGCAGGGTCGCCTGTTCCCACTGGCGCGGCCCACGCAGGCCGGCCAGCGTGGCCAGTTCGCCGCGCTCCCAGCCGGCGAACACGCAGGGGTCGATATAGGCCTTGCGGCACACCGCCGGGGTATTGCCCAACAGCGACGCCACTTCGCACACCACCGCGCGCTGCGCCTGCGCCAGCGCGCGCTGGCTGGCCGGTTCCGGCAGTTCGGTGGCGGCAAACGCCTGCACCGCCGCAACCGTCCCGCCCCAGGTGCGGAAATCCTTGGCAGTGAAGTCCTCGCCCATCACCTCGCGCAGGTAGTCGTTCACCGCGCCGGAGTCGACCGGCTGCAGCGCACCGTCGTCATCGCGGTACTGGAACAACGCCTGCCCCGGCAGCTGCTGCAGGCGCCGCACCAGCAGCCCCAGCCTGCGGTCGCCCACGGTGACCTCCTGCAGCTGCCCGGACTTGCCACGGAAGCGCATGCGCACGCGGCCACCGCGCAGCAGCTCCAGATGCCGGTTTCGCAGTGTGGTCAGTCCAAACGAACGGTTCTGCTGCGCATAGGTCTCATTGCCGACCCGCACCAGCGTGTCCGCCAACAGCGCGACCACCATGGCCAGCACCTTCTCCTTCGGGAAACCGGGGCGCTTGAGATCCCGCGACAGCCGCCGCCGCAGCGTAGGCAACGCCTCGCCAAAGGCGATGATGCGGTCGAACTTGCCGGCATCGCGCTCCCTGGCCCAATCGGGGTGGTAACGGTACTGCTTGCGACCGCGCGCATCACGACCGGTGGCCTGCAGGTGGCCGTTGGCATGGGCGCAGATCCACACCGCGGTGTAGGCCGGTGGGATCGCCAGTGCGCGGATGCGTTGCAGGGTGGTGGCGTCGCGTATCGCGTGGCCATCAGCATCGCGGTAGCTGAAGCCCTTGCCGGCGCGGCGCCGGCTGATGCCCGGCTGGGTGTCGTCGACATAGCGCAGGCCGGCCGCGCGCGCTGCCTGTCGTTCGGGGGTGGAGGGAGTTGGCATGCCGCCAGTGTCGCCGTCGCCATGCCGCGATCCTGTCGATAACACAAGACAAACACGTGAGGGCCGGTTCGCCGCTATGCTCGGGTCTTCACAACCCCTTCCGGAGTCATGATGTCGTTCCCGATTCGCGCCCGTTCGCTCTCCGCCCTGTTGCTGCCGGCCGTGCTGGCCCTGACCGCCTGCCAGGCACCGGCGCTGGATGAACAGGATTCGGCCACCGCCCACGCCCAGCAGGCCGCCGAAGCAGCCAAGGCGCCGGCCGACGACGCCGGCAAGGCCACCGAGGCTCCGCCGGTCGGCACCTGCGATGCCAGCCAGGTACAGAGCCTGGTCGGCCAGGCCTACACCGATGCCCTCGGCAAGCAGGCACAGGAAGATGCAGGTGCCAGCCAGGTGCGCGTGCTCAAGCCCAATGATGTGGCCACGATGGAGTTCCTCGGCGACCGCCTGAACATCGAAGTGGACGACAAGGGCGCCGTCAGCGGCGTGCGTTGCGGCTGAGTCCCGCCCCGCGCCGGCACTGGGTTGCCGGCGCGTTCCGTTGCACCTGCAACCGTGTATTGCGGCGTTGCAGCAACCTGTGATCTAGTCGAGGCATCCGGTGGCCTCACGATGCGCTCCAGGGAATGAGCGGGGACGAGTGTCGCCGCCAACCCTATACGCATCGAGGTAGAGATGGCCCCCCGCAACCGCCAAGGGCTTTACGACCCGCGCTCCGAGCGCGATGCCTGTGGATTTGGCATGGTCGCCCAGCTCGACGATCAACCATCGCGCCTGTTGGTTGATACCGCCATCGCCGCGCTTTCGCGCATGACCCACCGTGGCGGTGTCGCCGCCGATGGCCTGACCGGTGATGGCTGCGGCCTGCTGCTGCGCCGCCCCGATGCGTTCCTGAAACTGCTGGCCAGCGAAGCCGGCATCACCACCGCCGCGCGTTTCGCCGCCGGCCTGGTATTCCTGCCGCATGACGCCGACGCTGCGCAGGCCTGCCGCGCGCAGCTGCAGGCGCAGGTGGAAGCGGTGGGCTGCAAGGTCGCTGGCTGGCGCGAGGTACCGACCGACGACAGCGTCTGCGGCCAACTGGCGCGCGACACGCTGCCGCGCATCGAGCAGGTGTTCGTCGATGCCGGGGTTGGCCAGGATGATGCCGGCTTCGCACTGGCGCTGTTCCTGGCCCGTCGCCGCAGCGAACAGCAGCTGCGCGAACACGCCGACTTCTACGTCACCACCCTCACCCCGGATGCGATCAGCTACAAGGGCATGGTGCTGCCGGACAAGCTCAGCCGCTTCTTCCCGGACCTGCAGCGCCGCGAGCTGGCCTCCAGCGCGATCGTGTTCCACCAGCGCTTCTCGACCAACACGCTGCCGCGCTGGCCGCTCGCCCACCCGTTCCGCATGCTCGCCCACAACGGCGAGATCAACACCATCGAGGGCAATCGTCGCTGGGCGCAGGCGCGCAGCAAGGTGTGGAAGACGCCGCGCTTCGATATTGGTGAATTCGACCCGGTCATCTCCATGCACGGTTCGGATTCGCAGAGCCTGGACAACATGCTGGAGCTGATGGTCGCCGGTGGCATGGAGCTGATCCAGGCGCTGCGCATCCTGGTGCCGCCCGCCACCCAGTCGCTGGAGTTCAAGGACCCGGACCTGGCCGCGTTCTACGAGTTCCACGGCCTGAACAGCGAGCCGTGGGATGGCCCGGCCGGCATCGTCGCCTGCGACAGCCGCTATGCGGTGTGTACGCTGGACCGCAACGGCCTGCGCCCGGCGCGCTGGATGCTGACCGCCGACCGCCACTTCCTGGTCGCCTCCGAGGCCGGCGTCTGGGAAGTGCCGACCGAGCGCGTGGTGCGCAAGGGCAAGCTCGGCCCCGGCGAGATGATCGCGATCGACCTCAAGCGCGGCGACCTGCTCGACTCCGACGCGGTCGACCGCATCAACCGTGGCCGTGCGCCGTACAAGCAGTGGCTGCAGCAGGGCGTGACCTACCTGCAGACCGAACTGATCGACCCGTCGCTGGTGGAGGAACCCTTCGACGAAGGCACCCTGCGCAGCTACCACAAGCTCTACCAGCTCAGCAGCGAGGAAGTGGAGCAGGTGCTGCGTCCGCTGGCCGAGACCGAGCAGGAAGCCACTGGCTCGATGGGCGATGACACGCCGATGGCGGTGCTGAGCCAGCGCAGCCGCCCGCTGTACGACTATTTCCGCCAGGCCTTCGCGCAGGTCACCAACCCGCCGATCGATCCGCTGCGCGAAGACTGCGCGATGTCCCTGTCCACCCAGCTCGGCAAGGAGACCAACATCTTCCATGCTGGCCCGGAGACGGTGAACCACGTCATCCTCAATTCGCCGGTGCTGAGCCAGCGCAAGCTGCGCCAGCTGCTGAAGATGGAGCAGTACGTGCAGGCCAACCGCCTGCTCGATCTGTCCTACAGCGAAGACGAGGGCCTGCGCGCCGGCATCGAGCGCATCTGTGCCGAGGCCGAACAGGCCGCGCGCGATGGCATGGTGATGCTGCTGCTGTCCGACCGCTACCCGGTGGCCGGACGCCCGATGGTGCATGCCCTGCTCGCCACCAGCGCCATCCACCACCACCTGTCGCGGCTGGGCCTGCGCTGCGACGTCAACCTGATCGTCGAGACCGGCACTGCGCGCGATCCGCACCACATGGCCTGCCTGCTCGGCTTCGGTGCCACCGCGGTGTACCCGTACCTGGCCTATCAGACCCTGTTCGACCTCGGCCGTCGCGGCATCCTCAAGCTCAGCAAGGGCGGTGAGCAGTCGCAGATCGGCCGCCGCTACCGCAAGGGCGTCTACAAGGGCCTGTCGAAGATCATCTCGAAGATGGGCATCTGCACCGTGGCCAGCTACCGCGGCGCGCAGCTGTTCGAGATCATCGGCCTGGAACCGGAAGTGGTGGACCTGTGCTTCCCGGATACGGCCTCGCGCATCGGTGGCGCTGGCTTCGCGCGCCTGGATGCCGACGCACGCGAGCTGTGCGCGCAGGCCTGGGACGCGCAGCAGGACGTGGACGTAGGCGGCCTGCTGAAGTACGTGCACGGCGGCGAGTACCACATGTACAACCCGGACGTGGTCACCACCCTGCAGCGCGCGGCGCGCAGCGGTGACCCGCGTGCCTGGCAGCAGTACTGCGATGCCGTGCATGCACGGCCGCCGTCGGCGTTGCGCGACCTGCTGGAACTGGTGCCGGCGGCCACGCCGGTAGCGCTGGACGAGGTGGCTCCGGCCAGTACCCTGTTCCCGCGCTTCGATACCGCGGCGATCAGCCTGGGCGCACTGTCGCCGGAAGCACATGAAGCATTGGCCATTGCCATGAACCGCCTCGGCGGCCGCAGCAATTCCGGCGAAGGCGGTGAGGATCCCGCCCGCTATGGCACCGCAAAGCGCAGCAAGATCAAGCAGGTCGCCTCGGGCCGCTTCGGCGTCACCGCTGAGTACCTGGTCAACGCCGAAGTGCTGCAGATCAAGGTCGCGCAGGGCGCCAAGCCCGGCGAGGGCGGCCAGCTGCCGGGCCACAAGGTGAACGAACTGATCGCGCGCCTGCGCTATGCCCGGCCTGGGATCGGCCTGATCTCGCCGCCGCCGCACCACGACATCTATTCGATCGAAGACCTGGCGCAGCTGATCTACGACCTCAAGCAGGTCAACCCGACCGCGCTGGTGTCGGTGAAGCTGGTCAGCCATGCCGGCGTGGGTACGATCGCCGCCGGCGTGGTCAAGGCCGGTGCCGACCTGATCACCATCTCCGGCCACGACGGCGGGACCGGTGCTTCGCCGGTCAGCTCGATCCGCTACGCCGGCGTGCCGTGGGAACTGGGCGTGGCCGAAGCGCACCAGGCGCTGCTGGCCAACGACCTGCGCGGGCGCACCCTGCTGCAGACCGATGGTGGCCTGAAGACCGGCCTGGACGTGGTCAAGGCCGCGCTGCTCGGCGCGGACAGCTTCGGCTTCGGCACCGCGCCGATGATCGTGCTGGGCTGCAAGTACCTGCGTATCTGCCACCTCAACAACTGCGCCACCGGCGTGGCCACCCAGGACGAGCGCCTGCGCGAGAACCACTTCACCGGCCAGCCCGAACGCGTGGAGAACTTCTTCCGCCTGCTGGCCGAGGAAGTGCGCGGCTGGCTGGCGTACCTGGGTGCACGTTCGCTGGAAGAGATCGTCGGCCGTACCGACCTGCTGCGGCAGATCGAGGCCGCGCCGCGTGACGGCGTGCGCGTGGACCTGTCGCGCCTGCTGGCCGATGCCCGCTACGAAGGCAGCCACTGCGCCGCCCAGCGCCTGTACGAATCGCCGGACGGCCTGGCCACGCAGATGGATGGCCTGCTGGCGCCGGCCATCGAACACAAGCGCGGTGGCGAGCATCGCTTCCTGATCCACAACACCGACCGCAGCATCGGCACGCGCCTGGCCGGTGCGGTGGCGCGCGCGCACGGCAACCAGGGCATGGCCGAGGCACCGCTGGAACTGCGCTTCCGTGGCAGCGCCGGGCAGAGCTTTGGTGCCTTCAATGTCGGTGGCCTGCACCTGGAAGTGGAGGGTGAAGCCAACGACTACGTCGGCAAGGGCATGGCCGGCGGCCGCCTGGTGGTGCGCCCGCCGCGTGGCGCGCGCTTTGAAGCGCGCAGCACCGCGATCATCGGCAACACCTGCCTGTACGGCGCCACCGGTGGCGAGCTGTTCGCCGCTGGCCGCGCCGGCGAGCGTTTCGCGGTACGCAATTCCGGCGCGCTGGCGGTGGTGGAAGGTGCCGGTGACCACTGCTGCGAGTACATGACCGATGGCGTGGTGCTGGTACTGGGCAAGGTCGGCCTGAACTTCGGTGCCGGCTTCACCGGTGGCCTGGCCTACGTGCTGGACGTCGACCGCGATTTCGTCGACCGCTACAACCACGAGCTGATCGACATCCATCGCGTCTCCGCCGAGGGCTTCGAGAACTACCGCCAGCACCTGCACCGCCTGATCGGCCGCCACCGCGAGCTGACCGGCAGCATCTGGGCGCAGCAGATCCTGGACGAGTTCCGCGATTACATCGGCAAGTTCTGGCTGGTCAAACCGAAGGCCGCCAGCATCGAGTCGCTGACCGAAACCCTGCGACGCGCCGCGTAACGGTAGTGCCGGCCGCTGCCGGCAACCCAGGACCACGTAGTGCCGGCCGCTGGCCGGCGACCGCAAAACACCACAGAGCCCGCCATGAGCCGCAAGCACGCCTTCCAGTTCCTCGACCTGCCCCGCACCATGCCGCAGCGCATTCCGGTGGAACTGCGCACGTCCGGCGACTGGGGTGAGTTGTACGGCAAGTTCGGTAAGGAAGATGCCCAGTACCAGGCCGGTCGCTGCCTGGACTGCGGCAACCCCTACTGCAGCTGGAAGTGCCCGGTGCACAACGCCATTCCACAGTGGCTGCAGCTGGTGCAGGAAAACCGCATCCACGAAGCGGCCACGCTGTGCCACAGCACCAACCCGCTGCCGGAAGTGTGCGGCCGGGTCTGCCCGCAGGACCGGCTGTGCGAGGGCAGCTGCACGCTGGAAGAGTTCGGTGCGGTCACCATCGGCGCGGTCGAGAAGTACATCGTTGATACCGCGCTGGCCACGGGCTGGCGCCCGGACCTGGGCGCGGTGCAGCCGACCGGCCGCAGCGTGGCTGTGATCGGCGCCGGCCCGGCCGGGCTGGCCTGTGCCGACCGTCTGGCGCGCGCCGGCATTGCCGCCGTGGTCTACGACCGCTATGAGCAGATCGGCGGCCTGCTGCAGTTCGGCATTCCCAGCTTCAAGCTGGACAAGGATGTGATCCACCGCCGCCGCGAAGTGCTCGAGGGCATGGGCGTGCAGTTCCGCCTCGGTGTGGAGATCGGCCGTGACCTCAGCGTGCAGCAGCTGCTGGACAGCCACGATGCGGTGTTCGTCGGTACCGGCGCCTACCGCTATACCGACGGTGGCCTCGACGGCCAGGACCTGAAGGGCGTGCTGCCGGCACTGCCGTTCCTGGTGCAGAACAGCCGCATCGTCGGCGGCGATGATCCGAAGGGCCGGCCGATTGCCGGCTGGGAAGACAGCATCGCCCTGCCCGACCTCAACGGCAAGCGCGTGGTGGTGCTGGGCGGCGGTGATACCGGCATGGACTGCGTGCGCAGCGCGGTGCGGCTGGGCGCGGCCAAGGTCACCTGTGCCTACCGCCGCGACGAAGCCAACATGCCCGGCAGCGCGCGCGAAGTGGCCAATGCGCGCGAGGAAGGCGTGCGCTTCCTGTTCAACCGCCAGCCGCTGTCGATCGAAGCCGGCGCCGACGATGAGGTGATCGGCGTGACCGTGGTCGAAACCCGGCTGGGTGAGCCCGATGCCAATGGCCGCCAGAATGCGGTGCCGATCGAAGGCAGCGAATCGCTGCTGGAGGCCGACGTGGTGATCATCGCCTTCGGCTTCTCGCCAACCGTGCCGGCGTGGCTGGCCGAGCACGGCGTGGAAGGCCGGTCCAACGGCCGCATCGTGGCTGGCGGCAAGGACCGCCTGCCATTCCAGACCGCGCACCCGCGCCTGTTCGCCGGCGGTGACGCAGTGCGTGGCGCCGACCTGGTGGTGACCGCCGTGGCCGAAGGCCGCGACGCCGCCGCCAGCATCATCCGCCTACTGGCGCATTGATTCCGGCGCCAGCAGCACGGCCAGCAAGCCCCGCAGTTCCTGCGCCGCCACCGGCTTGGCCAGGAAATGATCGATGCCCGCTTCGCGGCAGGCCTCGCGGGTGCGACCCAGAGCGCTGGCCGTGAGCGCGATGATCGGGACCTGCGCGCGAACCGCGCAGGCGTCGGCGCGGATGGCCCGTGCCAAGGCAAAGCCATCCATGTGCGGCATGTGGCAGTCGGTGATGACCAGGTCGAACGCCCGCGCCTGCCAGGCCTCGAAGGCCTGGCGACCATCGGTGCAGGCGTGCACCTGCAGACCCAGATCATGCAGGCGCTGCTCCAGCAGGTGCAGGTTGGTGGGGTGATCTTCAGCTACTAGCACCCGGGCCGACGACAGTGGCCGCGCCGCCTCTGCCGGAAGCGGCAATGCCTCGGCAGGCAACTCACAGGCGTCCAGATCCAGTTCCAGCCACACGGTGGTGCCCTTGCCTGGCGCGCTGCGCAGGCACAGTTCTGCTTCCATCGATGCAGCCAGTTCACGGCAGATCGCCAGGCCCAGGCCGCTGCCGCCGAAACGGCGCGTTGTCGATGCCTCGGCCTGGGTATAAGCAGCGAACACCGCCTGTTGCCGTTCCGGGCTGATGCCCACCCCGCTGTCACTGACCTGCAGGCGAAGACGTTGGCCGCCATCGTGCTGCTGCAGCACCTGCACCTGCAGATCCACGCCGCCATGCTCGGTGAACTTGAGCGCGTTGCCGGCAAGGTTGAACAGGATCTGGCGCAGGCGCAGGCCGTCGGCCAGCGATCCGGCCTGCAATTCCGGATCAAGTTGGATCCGCAGATGCAGGCCCCGGCTGGCCGCCACCGGCATCAGCAACTGCTGCACCGCGCGCACCAGTGCCGCCACGTTCGTGGGTCGCAGCTGCAGCGGCAGTGCCTGCAGCCGTTGGCTGTGCAGCACGTCGTCCAGGATCTGCCGTAGCATCTGGGCAGCATCACCCACGGTCACCAGGACCTGTTGCTGGCGATGATCCAGATCGCTGCCCTCCAACCGCTCGAGCATGCCCAGCAGGGTGCTCATCGGCGTACGGATCTCGTGGCTCATGGTTGCCAGGAAGTGGGCCTTGGCCAGGGCTGCCTGCTCGGCCGCACGGCGCGCCTCGGCCAGCGCATGGGTGCGCGCCTGCACTCCGCTTACGTCGATCCAGTAGCCACTCCACTCGACGTCGCCGCTGTCCAGGGACAGCGGCCGTCCATGCGAGTGGACCCAGCGCCAGCCTTGTGGCGAGCGCGTGCGGAAGGTGACATCGATCGGGCCCCGCGCCAGGGCAGCGGCGTCGACGGTGTCCATCAGCCGCGAGCGATCATCGGGATGAACCGCTGCCAGCAGGCGCTGATGATCGATCAGGGCGGTTTCCACGCTGATTCCGAACAACGCCTGCACGTCACCTGCGATCTGGGGAAAGCTGTAGTGGCCGGTGGCAGAGCGACGCGCCTGATAGACCACCGCTGGCAGGTTCGAGGTCACCTCCTGCAGGCGTTGCGCAGCCACGCGGCGACGCTCGCTCTCGCGATGCACGCGCCAGTAGCCGAAGGCGTACACCAGCATGAGCGCCAGCAGGGTCAGCGAGGCCGGCACCAGCCAGCGCAGGGGGGACGCAGAGGGCGGGTGTCGCGGCTGGTTCGGCAGCCAGGACGTGCGGATCGCCTCGCGTTCGTTCGCGGTCAGCTGCGACACGGTCCGCTCGAACACCGGGATGACGTCGGCGCAGGCGGGCACGGTGGCCAGCACCGGCGCGTCGTCGATTCCGGCCGGCGCAGCGATTACCAGCGGCTCGCCCTGATAGTGGCGCAACGCGGCCTCGACCTCTCCAAGATTGGCGACCACGGCATCGACCAGGCCCGTGCCCAGCAGTGACAGGGCGTCGTCGATGGGGGCGGGGGGCAACAGCTGCACGCCAGACGCCTGTTCCGTCAGCGCCCCGACCAGCGACAGCGGGTCGGGACTGGCCACGGTGCCTCCGCGCAACGCCTCCAGGCCCAGCACCGGCGATGCATCCCGGCGCCGCACGATGACCTGTGGCAGCTGCACGTAGGGCGCACTGGCCACCCACCCCGTCGGCAACTGCGAGCGCGACCAGCCCAGCAGTGCCTGGACGTCGGGCGGCACCGTTCCCTCGGCGATGGCGGCGGTTGGCAATGGCTGCATCTGCAGTGGTCGCTGCGCGCCCAGCAGCTTCAGGTACTGCGCGCTGAGCCCGCGCGGCTGGCCCTGCTCGCTGGAGGACAACGGCGCGCGGTCGGCGGGCCAGGCAATGCGCAGCGGCGTCCTGCAATCCGCAGCGGCGGCCAGGGCAGGCAACAGCAGGCCGGCCACGACCGCGGTGGCGGCACGCAGGCCAGCGGCGTTCACGATGGGCATCCTCTTCTGGCGGGCGGAAATGAACGGCCGCGCAGCGGTACCGCTGCCTCGTACGCTAGCGGCGCGTGGACGAGGCGCAATGAAGAAAGTTGTAAAAACACCAAGATAGGTGAATGGCGACATACACTGCCGCTTTCACCCGTATCTGCGGAGCATTCGATGCGCATCGGCCTGGCTGCCAACCGTCTCCATCACCACGACGCGCGCGCCGCCCTGTTCCGCTGGCTGCGCGTCAGCGAACCCGGCCTGCGCGAGCTGGGCGTGTCGCTGCACGCGGTCGGCCGCACCCATGACGCGATACAGCGTCAGGGCTTCCTGACCGGATACGCGGGCCTGCATCGCTACCCCTATGGTCGCGAGGGTGGCTTGATGAAGCTGGTGGCCGAGGTGGTTGGCATGGGGCCGGATCGGACACTGGATGGCGCGGTCTACCTGATCGATCCGGTCGATCCATCCTCGGTGTTTCCGGAAGCCACGGCGCTGAAGCGGCAGTGCGTGATCCACGGCAAGCCTTTCATTTCCACCGTGGCCACCGCGCGCGACTGGATCGAGGTGGAACGCATCCATGCCGGACTGGCTGCCGATGCTGGCGCCGACGACCTGCATGCGTTCGAAGGACAGACGCTGGCGCTGATCGCGCACGACGCGATGAAGCCGGCGATGCTGGCCTTCGCCGATGAGCACTTCGATGTGCTGGCGCGGTTCGGTGAGCGGGTGGCAACCGGAACCACCGGCCAGCGCTTGAACGAGCTGGCGTGGAGCCGTGGCTGGCCCAGCGATACGCCCTGGGTGACGCGCTACCAGAGCGGCCCGATGGGCGGCGATGCGCAGATTGCCGACCGGGTACTGGAAGGGCGCTGCCAGCGCGCGATCTTCTTCGAGGATCCGCACGTGGCGCGCCAGCATGAGGCGGATATCCAGCTGCTGGAGCGCGCGGTGACGACGGTGACCGACCAGGCGGTGTGCATTACGGCGCCGCGGGTGGCGGCGCGCTGGGCGGCGGCGGCGGCGTTGCGGGCGAGGTGAGGATTTCGGCCAACGGCTGAGCCCCTCGTGGTGGGTGGTATCCGAAGGCAAAGCCGTGCTTGGCCGGGCGGGGTGGATTGCGCAGGGGTCGCTGCAAGTACCCCTCCGGGGCCCGGCCCAGCCGCTGGCGGCTGTGCGTTCAGGCGCTTGCGAAGCAGTGCTTCGCAAGCAAAGCGCCTTCACCCCTGTAAGCTCGGTCGCCGCATCCATGTGGCTCACGCCCCTGCGCAACCCACCCCGCCCGGCCACGGACAGATTCCGGTGTGCCCACCACGGAAGAAAGAAAAGAAGAGCAGGAGCAGGTCGCGCGCTGCGCGCGCTCCATGGCGCGTTGCCAGGCCGGGGAATGCTCATCCTCTGCGCAGACTCTGTGCAGCGTCGAGCCTGCCCGACTGACCAGCCCACTCTCTGGAGGAAAGCCCCTTCTGTTGAAGGGGCGCGCCGAAGGCGGGGGTAGAGGAAGAATGCGTGGGCAACTGCTGTAGCGCTGGCGCTACAGCAGTTGCCGCAGCATCGCCTTCAGCCTGCGGCCTTCCAGCTGGAAGTAGTCGCGCTGCTCGCGCCACGCGGGGAAACGTTGTTCCACTTCGTGCCAGAACGCGGGCGAGTGGTTGGGCTGGATCAGGTGGCAGAGCTCGTGCACCAGCACGTACTCGAACGCCTCAGGCCGGCCCAGTACCAGCGCCAGGTCCAGTGCCATGCTGCCATCGGGGGCGAGTGAGCCCCATTGCGAGGACATCACCTTCAATCGCAGGCGGCTGGGTGCGCGCGGCAGTGTGGGCAGGTACTTCGGCAGCCAGCGGCCGACGTCGGCGCGGGTCTGTGCTTCGTAGAACTCGCGCAGCAGGCGACGCAGGGTGGCGTCACCACCACGTGTCGGCCACTGCACGCAGGCACCATGCGCGTCGATCTCCAGGCGCGCGTAGCGGCCTTCCTGCCAGCGCAGCGGCAACAGTTCGCCGCGCAGGGGCAGCACGCCGTCTTCGCCCGGCTGCAGCGGTGCCGGCAGGCCCTGGCCCTGGTACTGGCGCAGCTGCAGTGCCAGCCAGTCGCGGTGCTGTTCCAGGAAGCGTTCGCCCATCACCAGGCTTGCGCGCGGTGGCAGGGTCAGGCGCGCGCCGCGTTCGTCCACGCTCAGCTTGATGCGGCGCGCACGCGGATCGCGCACGCGCAGTACCTCGATCTCGGCATCCTCCAGGCGCAGGCGAACGGTGTCGCGCTGTACGGTGGCGGGCGGGGTCGGGCTGATCAGGCGGCGCAGCAGACGGCTCATGCGCCCAGCATAGCGCCGCTTCGGGCCGCCGGATGACCGGCGGCCGTCGGGCTGCCTGTTCAGTCAGCCTTGCTGAGCTTGAAGGCTTCTTCCAGCAACAGGAACAGACGGCGGATCTCGGCGCTCTGCAGGGCGAAGCGGGCGTCGAACTCGGCGCGGCGGCCGTCTTCGTCGGCATGCTCCAGCTGGTCCAGGGCGCCGTCGAGGAACTTCAGCTTGCGCACGATCAGGTCGTCGCCGATGACGAAGGACAGGTTGTCCTCGAAGATCAGCGCCAGCTTGGTCACCTGCTTGCCGGCATCCAGGTGCTTGTCGATCTCATCGCAGCGCAGTTCCTGGTGCTGGCACTTGACCACCGCGCCGCCTTCCACCGGGTCCTTCATCTCGCACTCTTCGCCCAGGCTCAGCCCGGTCGGCAGCGGCTCGCCGGCGATCCAGCCGGTCAGGATCGAACGCGGCGCGACTTCGGCGTTCAGCGGCATCGCCGGGAAGCTGCCGAGCAGGCCGCGGATGTCGGACATGAAGTACTCGCCGGTCTTGCGGCTGGAGGTATCCACCGCCACGTAACCGTGCTGCAGGTCGATGAAGGCGTCGTTGCGCGAGGACTTCACGAAGGCGCGCGGCAGCAGTTCATGCAGCAGGTCGTCCTTCATCCGCTTGCGTTCGCGGCCACCCGGGCGGCGGCCTTCCTTCTCCTCGATCTCCTCCAGCTTGCGCTCGAGCAGGTCGTTGACCACCGCCGCCGGCAGGATCTTGTCCTCGCCGCCCACGGTCAGCCACAGGTGTTCGGCGATGCGGTGGGAGAGCAGTTCCTTCTCCTCGCGGCCGAACGGCGAGATGAAGCCGCGCGAATTCATTTCCAGTGCGCCGACCGGCTTGAGGAGGGCGTGCGGCAGCAGCGTGTCGACTTCGGAAAAATCGGTGGTGGTCGGGAAACGGAAGAACGTCAGGTTGCGAAAGAACATGGAATTCCGGATGGCAAAGAGGAAGGGCGACCGACCTTAAACGGTGGGCGTCTCGGGATCTGCGTCGGCGTCGGCCGGGGAACCGGCCAGCCAGGCATGGGCGTCAGGCAGCGGCGCGTCGTCGCGACGGCCCAGCGCCATGAAGTCGAACAGGGTGGTGTCGGCCAGCTGCGAGGGCCGGACTTCGCCCATGGCGCGCGCGATCTGCTCGATGCGGCCCGGGTGGTCCTTCTCCCACTGCTTCAGCATCAGGCCGACCTGGCGGCGCTGCAGGTTCTCCTGGCTGCCGCACAGGTTGCAGGGAATGATCGGGAACTGGCGTGCCTGCGCGTAGTCGACGATGTCGCTCTCGCGCACGTAGGCCAGCGGCCGGATCACCACGTGCTTGCCGTCATCGCTGCGCAGCTTCGGCGGCATGCCCGACAGCTTGGCGTGGTGGAACAGGTTCATGAAGAACGTGGCCACCATGTCGTCGCGGTGGTGGCCCAGCGCGATCTTGGTGAAGCCGTGGGTCTCGGCGTAGTTGTACAGCGCGCCACGACGCAGGCGCGAGCACAGCGAACACATGGTCTTGCCTTCCGGGATGACCCGGCTGACCACCGAATAGGTGTCCTGCTCGATGATGTGGTACGGCACGCCCAGGCCTGCCAGGTATTCCGGCAGCACGTGCTCGGGGAAGTCCGGCTGCTTCTGGTCCAGGTTCACCGCCACCAGCTCGAACGGCACCGGCGCCTTCTTCTGCAGCTGCAGCAGCACGTCCAGCAGGGTGTAGCTGTCCTTGCCGCCGGACAGGCAGACCATCACCTTGTCGCCGGCCTCGATCATGCCGAAGTCGGCAATCGCCTCGCCGACCTGGCGGCGCAGGCGCTTGGCCAGCTTGTGCTGCTCGCGCTCGGCCACGCGCGGATCGCGGGCGGCGCGTGGCTGGGGATCAGGGAGGGAAATCACGGCACTCATGGGCTCCATTCTAACGGCTCGGAGCGGCCACGGCCGGGGGTCGGGATTCCCCTCTCCCGGCGGTCATCATCGCTGTGTATCCTCGAAGCCGTGGATACCTACGACCCCGCCGAGATTGTCGAACGCCTCGCCGCCCTGCGCGCCGAGCACCGCCTGCTGGATGAACAGATCACCCGCATGGCCGCCAACGGCGAGGACGAGCTGGAAGCCAAGCGCCTGAAGCGGCGCAAGCTGCAGTTGAAGGACTGCATTGCCAGGCTGGAAAGCCTGCAGATTCCCGACGAACCGGCCTAAAGACCGTCCTGGTGGGTGCCAACCCTGGTTGGCACGGCTGGAAGGTGTGGACCAAGGTCCACACCCACCGCATGGCCCGGCGCTGCCTTCAATCCTGCGGCGCCGGCTCGTCCGGGCGCGCTGCTTCCGGGCTGACCCGTTCGATGGTGTGGCGCAGTTCGCGGCCAAGGATGAACTTGGCGTCCTTGGCCCAGGCATCCAGGCGCTCGTCGAACAGCAGCTTGCTGTTCTCGTCCGGCCACACCAGGCGCAGTTCGCGCAGCTTCTGGATGAAGCCGCGGAACAGGGTGCGGTCGAAGAACTCCGGCGCGGCCGGTGCATAGAGCAGGCTCAGACGCTGCGCCGCCTGCTGGCACAGGCTTTCCAGCTCGGCCGCACCCAGCACGCCCGGGCCGTTCTTCACCAGCACCGAAATGGCGATGTAGTAGCGCTCGAAGGCCTGCTGCAGCGAGTGGCCGATCGCACGCAGGCGGAACACCTCGTCGGTCTGCCCGGTGTTGCGCGCCAGGATGCCGCCGTCGTCGTCATTGACGTTCTGCAGCAGGCCCTCACGCACGAACACGTTGATGGTCTGGTCGATGCGCTGTGCGAATTCGTCCTCGCTCCACGGCAGGAACAGCTCGGCCTGCAGGAACGGGTACACCGTGCGGCCCAGCTGGACCAGGCCGGTACGGCTCATGCGGCGGTTGTTCTGGAAGCAGCAGGCCACCCACGACGAGGCGGTGAACAGGTGCAGCACGTTGTTGCGGAAGTAGCTCAGCAGCACCGCGGTATCGCCGCTGACGCTGAGCACGTCGCCCAGCGGGTGCTTGATGCGGGTGAGGACGTTGATTTCCTCGGCGTGGGCGATGATCCGCTCCGGCGAGTGCGGGGTCACCGTCACCCGGTCCGAATACGGCATCTCGACCAGCAGCGTCTTGCACAGCTCGATCTGCGCGATCAGGTCGGCCTCGCCCATCGCGTGCTTCGGCGTGGACAGCAGCGCCAGCGCCAGCAGGTTGATCGGGTTGACGTCGGCGGCGCCGTTGATGCGCACCTGGATGCGTTCGGCCAGCGTGTCCACCGTGGTCGACAGCCAGGCTGGCTTCTCGTCCTCGGACACCGCCTCGCCCTTCCACTCCGGCGCCTTCTCGGCCAGTACGTCGTTCAGTGCTATCGGTTCGCCGAAGTTCACCACCACCTGGCCGTAGTTCTGCTTGAGCACCTTCGGGATGCCCCACAGCAGCGACCAGATCGATTCCTTTTCCTTCGGCCGGCCGGACAGTTCGTCCAGGTAGCTGCCGCCTTCCATCAGCTTCTCGTAGCCGATGTAGATGGGCTGGAACAGCACCGGCTTGCGCGGCTGGCGCAGGAACGCACGCAGCGTCATCGAGATCATGCCGCCCTTGGGCTGCAGCAGTCGGCCGGTACGCGAGCGGCCGCCTTCGACGAAGTACTCCAGCGAGTAGCCGCCGGCCACCAGCTGCGCGACGTACTCACTGAGCACCGCCGAGTACAGCGCGTTGCCACGGATCGAGCGGCGGATGAAGAACGCACCGCCCTTGCGCAGCAGGGTGCCGACCACCGGCAGGTTCAGGTTGATGCCGGCCACGATGTGCGGCGGCACGATGCCACGGTCGTACAGCAGGTAGGACAGCAGCAGGTAGTCCATGTGGCTGCGGTGGCTGGGCACGTAGACCACTTCGTGACCCGGCGCGGCGGCCTTGAACTTGTCCAGGTGGTGCACCAGCACGCCCGCATAGATGCGGTTCCACACGTGGCTGAGCATGAAGCTGGCCGAGCGCACCACCGGGCTGGAATAGTCCGCGGCGATTTCCCAGGCGTAGGCGTGTGCCTTCTTCCAGGCATCGGCCGTCTTCGAATTGTCGCGCTTGGCCTGCGCGGCGATCGCTTCGCGCACCGGTTCGGCGGCCAGCACCTGGTCCACCAGCAGGCGACGGGTCGACAGGTCGGGGCCGATCACCGATTCACGGATGCGGCGGAAATGGGTGCGCAGCACGCGCTGCAGCTTGCGTACCGTGCGTTCCGGCTCCAGGCCTTCGTCGATGATGGAACGCAGCGAGATCGGCGGCGCGAAGCGGACGATGGTGCTGCGGCCATTGAGCAGCACCGCCAGCAGGCGGCGGAAGCGGCCGACCAGCGCCCAGTTTTCCGAGAACAGCACCGCGAACCAGCCGCTCTGCTTGTCCGGCGCGCGGCCGACGAAGATCGACACCGGCACCAGGTGCACGTCCAGGTCATCGCGCACGCGATGTGCCTGCAGGACCTTGGCCAGCGAGTCGGAATGGGTCTTGGCACCGCGCTGCTCGGGGATCAGCGAATTGCTGGAGCTGCGCCGCGACAGCGCCAGGTAGGCGCGCTTGCGGCCGGTCGGGTCACCGGCCAGCGGCACCAGCGGCGACGGCAGGCCGGCCTGGCGGCAGGCCTTGTCCAGGATCAGCGCGTTGGACAGGCCGTAGTCTTCCAGCACGTACATGACCGGGCGGCCATCGTTGTACTGGCCCGGGTCTTCCGGCTCGATCTTCAGCGACAGCCACGGCTCGACCAGGCGGCCCAGCAACCGTGCCCACAGTGGGCGTCGGCCGGCCGGACGCGCGTGCACGGGCGGCGGTACCGGGTTCGGGCCGGTACCGGTCGAGGGGGACGCCGGCACCGTATCGGCGGGCGTCGACTGGGATTCTTCGCCGGGGAACGGCAGCGGGTTCTGTTTCGACATCGGCGCCATTATGGCTTAGGCGGCGGCGTTGCCGCTTCCCCACCCTCGGCGGGGGCTTCAGCCGGCGACGGCGACGCAGCGGCGCGGGCCGCCTCGGCCTTGCGCAGCAGCGCGTCGGTGTCGGCCAGGGTGCGGGTCAGGTACCAGTGGCCTTCGCGGCGGCTCAGCGGCAGCTGCAGGCTCATCTCGCGACCGGCGAGGTCGTAGCGCAGGCGTACCAGGGCGTTGTCACCTTCCACCGACAGCAGTTCGCCGCGCACGCTGCGCAACGCGTCGTCCACGCCCAGCCCGTAGCTGCCCAGCACCGCCTTGAGGGTGTGGATGAACGGCGCCAGCTGCGCCAGGCTGCCTTCCATGCCCGCGGCCTGCAGGCCGGCTTCGTCGTCGAAGCCGACCTTGTTGGCGGCGCCGACCAGCGCGGCGATGGTGCTGCGTGCGCGGGCCCGGTCACTGATCGGGGCACCCTGCGCCCAGCTGGCCAGGGTTTCGACCAGGGCGATGTAATGCGCCTGTTGGCCAGGCGTATAGCCCTTCTGGTGGCGAAGGTACTGCACACCGAAGTTGCCCATCGATTGCGCGGCCTGGCGAACCGCGCCGGCCTGTCCGGCCAGCTGGCGATCGAAGCTGCGCTGCAGTTCGGCGCTGGCATTGGGCTTGCGCAGTGCGGCCAGCATCGGCAGCAGCTGGTCACCCAGCGGCAGTTCGGTCAGCGGCCACTGGCTGTGGCCTTCGGTCCAGGCCTGTTGCAGGCGCTGGTACTGGCTGGGCGGTACCGACAGCTTTGCATAGCCGACCAGATCGTCCTCGGCCAGGCGCAGCGCCATGGCCTGCACCGCCGCGACCGGCTCGGCCGCCGGCTTGGCCGGGTCCTGGGCCGATTCACGACACGCCGCCACGGCCAGCAGCAGCATGGCTGCCAGCCCCCATCCACGCGCAGACCTTCCTCGCACTGCCACGCTCATGCACTCGGACTCCCCGGACCGGTCCGCATCTTGCGGCCTGTGACGTGACAGCGGCAAGCCGGGACGTCACGGTTTCCGCTGTTGCTTGTGCAAGTCACTGATGGGAATAAAAAAAGAGCCGGGATCACGGGGATCACAGGCTCTTCAAACCGGCGCAGGGCCGGTGGACAGTGTTGTGGCACATGTCCGGCCCGAGGACCGGATGGCGGCGATCCTACGCTGCCGCTCAAGTTAAGGCAACACTTCACGTAGTGCGGCCTAAATTATTGATTTTATTGATCGTCCTGATGCCTGGCATGGAGGCCATGAAATCTACGGCAGGTTTTGCGGCGATTCGGGCACAACCGCTCGGTGGACGGATGCAGAAACGCCATCCCGCGCGGGTCGGGATGGCGTTCGGGCCTGCAGCCTGCGCAACGGAATCTCAGCGCGCAGCCAGCGCCGACGCGATTTCCTGCTGGATGGCCCGCGCCGCGGCCTGCGGATCGGTGGCCAGGCGGATCGGGCGACCAACCACGATGGCATCGGCGCCATCGGCAAAGGCCTGGGCCACGCCAACGGTACGCTTCTGGTCATCGCCGACCGGGCCACCGGGGCGGATGCCCGGGCAGACGATCGAGAACCCGGCGCCGGTAGCGGCGCGGATCGGGCCGGCTTCCTGGCCCGAGGCGATCACGCCATCGATACCGGCCGCCTGCGCGGCCAGCGCGCGTTCGACCACTACGTCCACCGGTTCACGGTCGATGCCCATCTGCGCCAGGTCCGGGCGGCCCATCGAGGTCAGCACGGTCACCGCCAGCAGGCGCATGTCGCTGCTGTTGGCGGCGGCGCAGGCTTCCATCATCGCCGGGTGCCAGCCGTGGATGGTGGCGTAGCTGACCGGCCACTGCGACAGGCGCTTGATCACCGCCGCGGCAGTGGCCGGGATATCGAAGAACTTCAGGTCGACGAACACGCGCTTGTCGCGGCGGGCCAGCTCGTCCAGCACCTGGAAGTACTCGCCCGACGCCAGCAGTTCCATGCCGATCTTGTAGAACGCCACGCTGTCGCCGAGGCGGTCGACCCACTCCAGCGCCTGCGCGCGATCAGGCACGTCCAGCGCGAAGATCAGGCGCTCGTCATCGCGCAGCGGCAGCGGCGCGCGGCTCACGGCGCGTAGTCCAGGGCAGCGCGCTTGGCGTCGTGGCGGGCCTGGCGCGACTGGCTGTAGTCATTGTTGAACTGCGCCGGCTCGAAACCGCCGTAGGTCGGGTTCGGCAGCATCCACCAGCGCTCGCCGAACCAGTCGTGGTACTGCTGCAGCAGGGCGTCACGGCCTTCGTTGGTGTTGGCGGTCACTTCCACGAAGTCGCCCAGCTGGTCGCCGAACTGCATCAGCACGCGGTACTTCTGCCCGGCCAGGCGGCGGCGGCAGTTCTTCTCGCTGCCGGCCTGCTCGCAGCCTTCGACCACGGTGCCCAGGCCCAGGAACACGCTGTCATCGGCCACCGGCAGGCCCTGCTCGCGCAGGTTGGCCAGGGTCGCGTCCTTCAGGTGCACGGCGCGGTTGGAGATGTACAGCAGGGTTACGCCCTTGGCGTTGGCGGCCTTGGCGAAATCGACCACGCCCGGAATGGCCTTGGCCTTCTTTTCGGCCACCCACTGGTCCCAGCTCAGCTCGTCGTATTCCTTGCCGTCGCGCACCAGGCGCGCCTGGTAGGGCGAGTTGTCCAGCACGGTCTCATCCACGTCCAGCACCACGGCCGGCTTCAGGCCCTTGGCCTCGTTGCCGCGTTCCTCCGGCACCAGCGCATCCCAGTGCGCTTCCTTCAGCGCGGCGTCCAGGTGGTCGGCGGCGGCGCGGTAGGTCTGCTCGGTGATTGCCTTGTACTCCTGCGCGCGCTGCATCCACAGCACGGCGTTGAGATTGTCGTTGGCGGTCGCATCAAGCGCGCCATCAGCCTTGGCAGCGGCGGCCGGGGCCTCCGGGGCAGCGGCTTCGGCAGCAGGCGCATCCACGCGCTTGCAGGCGGACAGGCCCAGCGCCGCAGTGGCGAGCAGGGTCAGGGACAGGGAAACGGGACGACGCATGGATTCACCGGCAATCAGATATACCGGCGCATTTTACCGGCAAAGGCGGCCCCGGGACGGCTATGCTTGGCGGTTGACCCGTTGCCCTTCCGGAGGCCGCCATGACCGATTCCGTCCAGACCCCCGACGTCCCCCTGCTCGACGCCGTGCAGGCCCGCCTGCTGGGCTGCCTGGTGGAAAAGGAGGCGACCACGCCGGACACCTATCCACTGACGGTCAATGCCGCCCAGTCGGCTGCCAACCAGAAGACTGCCCGCGAGCCGGTGATGAACATCGATGCCGGCAGCGTGCAGCACGCGCTGCGCCAGCTGGAGGCGTTGGGCCTGGCCCGCCAGCACTTCTCCTCGCGCGCGGACCGCTACGAGCACCGCCTGCAGGCCGCGCTGGACCTGACCCGGCAGCAGACCGTGCTGCTGGCGCTGCTGCTGCTGCGTGGGCCGCAGACGCTGGGCGAACTGATCACGCGCAGCGAGCGCCTGCACCGCTTCGCCGACGCCGATGACGCCCGCCACGCCATCGAACGCCTGCAGCAGCGCGCGCTGCTGGTGGTGCTGCCGCGCGCCAGTGGGCAGCGCGAAGACCGCTACATGCACCTGCTGTGCGGTGAAGTGGACGGTGCGGCGCTGGCGGCCAGGTACGCCAGCAGCGGCGGTGGCAACAGCGATGCAGCCGACCCGGGCCTGGCCGAGCGCGTGGCCCAGCTGGAAGCGGCCGTGGCCGAGCTGCAGGCGCAGCTGGCCGAACTGCGCGGCTGAGGGGGTGGGTGCCGACCGTTGGTCGGCACTGCATCTGAATCGTGCCGACCAACGGTCGGCACCTACCAACATCAGGGGTCAGACCTGCGCCGCACCCGGCGTCGCATACAACCGGCTCGGGCTGTCCACGCCCGGCAGCTGGATCACCCCCCGCTCCTGCATGCCCAACCCCAGCAGGATCTTCCCGGACACCACGTTGTCCAGATCGGTGATGCCATACAGATCCTGCAGGCCCAGCCCAGCGCGCGCATGCGCGAACACTGCCCGCGCCGCCTCACCGGCATAGCCCTGCCCGGCGAATTCCGACAGCACCGCATAGCCGATGTCCGGACCCGGCAGCCCATCACGCCGTACCAGCCCGGCATTGCCCAGCCAGGCACCATCGGACAACCGCTCGATGGCATACATGCCAAAGCCATTCAACGCATAGCTGTGCAGCACACGCAGCGCGATGTAGTCCCGCGCCTGCTCCTCACTGCGCACATTGCGGTCGCCAATGAAGCGCACGAAGCCCGGATCATTCAACAGCGCCAGCATCGGCGCCGCATCGCGATCAGGCTCGATCGCACGCAGGCGCAGGCGTTCACTCTCGATCGGTTGCACAGGTGGACCTCCAGCCGAAACCCCGATTCTGCCTCAACCCCGGCTGCTGCTTTTGATTTTCTTTGCATTGCCGTGGAAGGAAGCGCCCGGCATCTGTCAGAGGCCGATCGGGGTGGGTTCGCGGGGGTATCCGCGCCATGGATGGCGCGGCTAAGCCCCCAGGGACGGGTTCACGGCGTCCCCCGCGAACCCACCCCGATCGGCCACACTGCGGAACCAACGCGTGCTCCACCACGGAGGGGCGGCGCCGTTGGAGCGCCCTAGTCGAACAACGCCTCGATCGCCGCCAACCCCGCACTCGCCCGTTCCTTCTTGCGCGCCGCATCGGCCACCGGATCAGCGCCATCACGCTGGATTTCCTCGGCCGGGATCTCATCGAAGAACCGGCTCGGCTTCAGCCGCACATGCTCACCGAACTTGCGCGTCAGCTTGCTGTAACTCATCCACAGCTGGATCTTGGCGCGGGTGATGCCCACGTACAGCAGCCGCCGCTCTTCCTGCAGGTTGCCCTCGTCCAGGCTGACCTGGTGGGGCAGCACGCCATCCTCGCAGCCAACGATGAACACGTACGGGAATTCCAGGCCCTTGGAGGCGTGCATGGTCATCATGCGCACCTGGTTGCCGCCCTCGTCCTTGTCGCTGCGTGACAGCAGCGCCAGCTGGCCGGCCAGGTCGGCGGCGGTGGCACCGCGCGGGCCGCCCTCGAACCACTGCGCCAGCTCCTCGATGTTGTTGGCACGGCGCTGGTAGCTGGCTTCTTCCTTGGCCTGCTGGCGCAGTTCGCTGAGCAGGCCCGATTCCTTGGCGACCTTGCGGATCATGTCGCCCGAGGTGACCTGACGCATCTGCGCGCGCAGGTCGCGCAGGATGTCGGTGAAGCGCGCCAGGCTGTTGGCTGCGCGCGGCGGCAGTTGCTGCAGGGCACCGATCGCCTCGGCGGCCTGCGCCATTGGCATGTCCTTTTCCTGCGCCAGTTCGGCCAGCCTGGCCAGCGTGCCGGCACCGACGTCGCGCTTGGGCGACTGCACCGCACGCATGAACGCGGTGTCGTCGTCCGGATTCACCAGCAGCCGCAACCAGGCCAGCGTGTCCTTCACTTCCTGGCGCTCCAGGAACATGGTGCCGCCGGTCAGGTGGTAAGGGATGCGCAGCAGCTGCATCGCCTTTTCCAGCGGCCGTGACTGGAAGTTGCCGCGGAACAGGATGCAGAAATCACTCCACGGCACGTTGCGCGACTGCGCCACGAAGGCGATCTCGGCCGCGACCTTTTCCGCCTCGTGCTCGCTGTTGCGGCACTCCCACACGCGGATGCGTTCGCCGTCGGCCTGGTCGCTCCACAGCTTCTTCAGGTGCTCATGCGGGTTGTTGGCGATCAGCGCGTTGGCCGCGCGCAGCACGCGGTTGGAGCAGCGGTAGTTCTGCTCCAGCTTGATGATCTCCAGCGTGGGATAGTCGCGCCCCATCTGCTGCAGGTTTTCCGGGTTGGCACCGCGCCAGGCGTAGATCGACTGGTCATCGTCACCCACGCAGGTGAAGTTGCCCTTGTCGCCGGCCAGCTGCTTGAGCAGCCGGTACTGCGCGTCGTTGGTATCCTGGCATTCGTCCACCAGCAGGTAGCCGATGCGCTCGCGCCAGGCCAGCGCGATCTCCGGATTTTCCTCCAGGATCTGCACCGGCAAACGGATCAGGTCATCGAAGTCGACCGCGTTGAACGCCGTCAGGCGCAGCTGGTAGCGCTCGTAGACGCTGGCCGCTTCCTTCTCGCGGTTGCTGCGCGCGGCGGCCATCGCCTGCTCGGGCGACAGGCCGGCGTTCTTGGCGCGCGACACCAGGTTCTTCATGTCCTCGATGTCGTCGGGCTTGGCCCCGTACATCAGGTCCTTGATCTGCGCAGCGGCATCATCGGCATCGAAGATCGAGAAGCCACGCTTCAGGCCCACGGCCGCGTGTTCGATCTGCAGGAACTTCAGGCCCAGCGCATGGAAGGTGCAGATGGTCACCTCGTCGGCGTCCTGCTCGCGCAGGCGCTTGGCCACACGCTCGCGCATTTCCTTGGCCGACTTGTTGGTGAAGGTGATCGCTGCGATGCGGCGTGCCGGATAGCGGCCGCTGCCGATCAGGTGGGCGATCTTTTCCACGATCACGCGCGTCTTGCCGCTGCCCGCGCCGGCGAGCACCAGCAACGGACCTTCGATATGCAGGACGGCGGCGGCTTGAGGGGGATTGAGACCGTGCATGGGAATGGGATTGTAGCGGGGCCGCAGCGGGCGGACCTGACTTGCATGCACGCCGTTCCTAAGCTATTGATTCGCCACCGGAGCACTGGAGCCAGGTGCATGCGCCCGACCGCCTCTGCCGCCCTGCTGGGCACCCTGCTGTTGCTGCTGGCGCCGTTGGCTGCCCGCAGTGCGGACTGCGCGCCCGATGCTGGCGCATCGTTGCGGTCGGCGCTGATGACCCCGGGCTTCCTGCAGGCTCATCCTGACCTGCACTGGCGCGAGCTGGGCCTGCAGTCGTGGCGCCAGGGCCGGCCCGATCATGCGCTGGTGCGTTTCAAGCGGGCGGCCGCGCACGCCGACAAGCTGTCGCAGTCGCTGGTCGCGCGCATGTACCAGGAAGGCACGGGTACCGCCCCTGATCCGGTGCTGGCCTACATCTGGATGGACCTGGCCGCCGAACGCGGCTACCGCGACCTGCTGCTGGAGCGCGAGCGCTACTGGAACCGCCTGGATGCCGCGCAGCGGCAACGGGTGCTCGCCGAAGGACCGGCGCTGTATGCGGCCTACGGCGATGCCGCGGCCAAGCCGCGCATGGAGGCTGCCATGCGCGTGGACCGCAGCCGCATGACCGGCAGCCGTACCGGCTGGGTCAGCTCGATGCTGCAGGTGGAACTGTCCGACGGTCCGGAAGCCGGCTGGCCCACCCGTGGCGATGACTACTATCGCGATGCCTACTGGGACCCTGCAGCGTACTGGTGCATGCAGGACCGCATCTGGGAACAGGAGTTCCGCGGCCGCAGCGTCGAGGTCGGCCCACTCAGCCCCGTGGGAGGCGCGGGGCGCTGACGTTCGTATTCCATGGTCATTGCCAGGAGGGCGATCAAGTATGAAAGCGAAGCACGCTCCGCGCTTCTGCCTGCTGCTGGGCCTGTCGATGGCCGCTGCCGTGACCGCCAGGGAATGCCCGGTGGAGGCCCCGCGGCAGATCCCGCCTACCGTCCTGACCGGAGGCTTCTTCGATGCCCATCCGGACCTGTTCTGGCGCAGCATGGCCCAGCGGGCCGAACGGGACAGACAGCCCGCCAGGGCGCTGGACAACTACTGGCGCCCCGCGCTGACCCCCAGCGTCGAGATAGGACGGCCGGACGCGGTCCGCGACGACAAGGCGGTGGACGACTAGAATTGGGCGATGGCCAAGCTCTATTTCTACTATTCGGCGATGAACGCCGGCAAGACCACGACCCTGCTGCAGAGCGCGCACAACTACCGCGAACGCGGCATGCGGGTGGCGATCCTGACCCCGCGCCTGGATGATCGTGCCGGCGCCGGCGTGGTGGCCTCGCGTATCGGCCTGCGTGCGGACGGCATGGCCTTCGACCGTGACACCGACCTGCAGCACTGGGTCGAACAGGACCTGGCCGCCAACGGCCCGATGGGCTGCGTGCTGGTGGATGAAGCGCAGTTCCTCACGCGCGCACAGGTCTGGCAGCTCAGCGAGGTGGTCGACCAGCTGCGCATTCCGGTGCTGTGCTACGGCCTGCGCACCGATTTCCGCGGCGAGCTGTTCGAGGGCAGCCAGTACCTGCTGGCCTGGGCCGACGAGATGCAGGAGATCAAGACCATCTGCCACAGCGGGAAGAAGGCGACGATGACCGTGCGCGTGGACGAGCATGGCCATGCGGTGAAGGATGGCCCGCAGGTGGAGATCGGTGGCAACGACCGCTACGTGTCGGTCAGCCGTGCCGAGTTCAAGAAGATCACCCGCGGTGAAGGGCGGATCGATCCGGCGCAGGCGCCCCTGCCGCTGTAAGGGGGGGTCTTGTGCAGGGCTTGCAGCCCTGCACCTGCTCAACGCAACGGCAACGGCGAAAGCGAAAGCCAAAGCCAAAGCGGCATTCCGTGGGATGGCGGGCCGGTGTGGGTGGGCAGGACACGCCGTAAACCCGTCCCTGGGGGCTCGATGGCGCCATCCATGGCGCCAACGGTCCTGCCCACCCACACCGCCCCACCTCTGACAGATCCCCGCGGCTGTTGGTGGGTGCCGACCGTTGGTCGGCACATCTGTCAGATATCGAAATTCATCTATCGAAATTCATCTGGGTCAGAGCCCGTTGCGCAGCAACGGGATCCGACCCCGTGCTCCGACAGATCGCGGAGGTCTGTCGAAGGCGGGGTGGGTCCGGTGGCGGGAGTGTCCGCGGCATGGATGCCGCGGCCAAGCCCCCATGGTGAAGTGACCCCCGAGACTTGGACGGGGTCAGGCGGCCGATTGGGCCCGCTCCCGGTACTCTACCGGGCTCAGACCTTTCAGTTTCAGTTTGATGCGCTCCTG